>VGYL01000876.1 GCA_016872975.1 Planctomycetota bacterium | reverse complement strand
CGGCTGCCACAGGCCGCCCCGCGCTTCCGTCTTGAGGTCCACCCAGCAGAAAGCCCCGCCCTTGTACGCGCGCACCCCCCAGCCGCACAGGTAGAGCTTGCCGTCCGCGCCAACCGCCGCGCTCAGCATCTGCGAAACGCGCTGCGCATGGAAGTCGCCGAGCGAGCGCGGATTGCTCGCTGCGCTCCGCTTGTCAACCGCCTGCCCGCCGGGCGGCACACCCCGCGCGTGCGTCCAGGGCCGGTTGGGGTCATAGACCCAGACCTCGCCGCTCGGATAGCCGGTCCAGTACACCTTGCCCGCGTGCGCCAGGCAGGCGTAATCCTCCGTCCGGCAGTAGCCCGTCTCCGTGAACCGGCCGAGCCGCGGATCGAAGACCGATCCGCCGTAATGCCCCTCGGCCTTGCAGAAGATACGGCCGTCCGGCAACCCGGCCAGGAGCTTGACACGCAAGGGATAGGTTTCGATCCCCTCAAGCACAATTGCTTGCCAGCCCCCGTCCGCCGGCGGCGCCGCGCCGGCCGCCGCGCGCGCCGGCCGATACCACAGCCGGGCCCGGCCCGCGGCGTCCGGGCGGACCTCGCCGGTATGCAGTTCCGGCTTCGGCGGCGACGCCGGCTGCGGGGCCTTGGGGACCGGCCACGGGCGTGTCTCGCTCGTCTTGGCGACCGCCGTTCCCCGGTGCAGCCAGTACGTCCTCGGCTTCGCCCCGTGCGTCTCGATCACCTCGACGGACAGTCCGCTCCGCAGGCGCATCTCGCCGCCCGCTTGCGTCTCGAGCAGCACGGTATCCGCGCCCGTCGCGATGTCCACCGCCACAAGATAGTAGGGCGTGAACCCGCTCAACGTGTAGACGTGCGTCTCGTCCACCGACAGGCCCCAGTCTGCCCACACGCCGCCCTTGTGCGCCGGACCGACCGGCCCGTAGTCCCGAACCTGGTGCGTTCGCGGGTCGTACGCGTAGACCCCCACCCTGCCCTCCTTCGAGTAGCTGCCCACCCCGTAGAGCTTGCCGTCCGGCCCCAGGGTCAGGGGCCGCCGCTCGCCGTGCAGGCCCGGCACGATCACGCCCCGCGCCTCGAGCGTGTTCGTCGCCGGGTCATAGACGAAAAGCTCCATCCCGGTCGGCGCCCCGAGCCTGGCCGCCTCCCGTACCGCGCCATAGTAGTGGTAGGGCGTGACCAGGTAGTACTTGCCATCCGGTCCCAGCGCCGCGCCGGCCAAGTGAATCGAACGCTTGTCGGGAAAACGCTGCCGCTTCACCTGGCCGCTGCCCAGGTCGATCGCGTACAGCCAGGTCGGGCCCGAATAGTCCTCGTAGTACCACTGCAGCACGTCGTAGGTCCGCCCGTCGGGGTTGGGAACCAGCGTGCTCGCATCGGTGGCAAGCACGCCGCGCACGGCCACGCCGAGTGCCTCCGGCTCGAGCCTTGGCGCCGCGGCTGGCGCTTCCTTCACGTCCGGTAGCGGGACAGCTTCCCGGAGGATGCCCGGCGCCGCCCCCGCGCCGACAGCCAGTCCAACTGCCGAAACCTTAATGAATTTGCGACGTCTCATTCTTTCGCTCATCGTTTGTCGCCTCCTTTTGATGCTATGAGGTAAAGCACGGCGTCTCCCTCGAAAGGCACCTTGAAGGAGCGCTTCGCGCCGCCCTCAATCGTGCCGCCGTTCGTAGTACCGCCCGTACGCGGATTGAACCACTCGACCTCCAGCATTCCTTTCGCCGCCGACAAGTCCACCGTCACTTCGCCGCCGTCGGGAAGATAGACGAGGAATTCGCGCGCTGGATTCGCCAGGCAATACCGCGTGGAGGCGAGGTCGTCGCGCGGCGTCATCGCGGCGAGGTTCATTCGCTCCGCATAGGCGCGCGTGTGGCCCATCGCGGGCCGCGCCAGGATGAGGGCGGAGGCGCTCGCCTTCGCGTATTCCAGCACGCCGTCGGGTTGTGAGAGATCGAGCGGGTCCATGCAGATCGGGTTGTAGCCGCGCAGGAAGCTTTTCCAGACCCAGGCATGATCGGCCCGGTGTTTGCCGTTTTGGGGGATGCATGGATTGTTCCAAGTGTGATCATTGTCGAGAATGATGACCTTCGCGCCCGTCGTGATGGGAGGGTTCGAGGACAGGGGATCGTTCACGTTGTAAAGAGTCGAGCCTGGTGAAATCCAATTGGCGGGGCTGGCCATCAGTGCGTCGTTGGATTGGATCTTGGCTTTCTCGCCGTAGGCAACCAGGTTGGTCATGCCCACCGGGTGCTGCCGGGGCTTCGTGGCCTGATACTCGTTGATGTAGTTGACCATCTGCACCTGCCATTTCAGGATCTCCGGCGTGAACAGGCTTTCGTTGGAGATTTCGTAGAGCACGTTGTCCAGGTCGTTGACGGCATCAATGACTTTGCGGATGTAGGCCTTCTGAATCTCTGTGGTCGCGTCCACTTTCAGCATCTCCACTTCCAGTCCGCGCCCGTCGCCGTTGGGATCGCCGTTGATGCCGTTGATGTTGTTGGCGGCGTTCATCGGGTGTCCTGACCAGGCGGAGGGCTGGGTGCGCTGACTCCAGCCCTCAAACAGCATGATCGAGACGTAGATGCCGCGCTGGCCTGCGGCCCGCACACGCGAGCGCAGCCGCTCGAAGTGCTCCTCGTCCCATTGCCCGAAATCAAACTTCGGCAGCCCGTCCAGGGCCATTCCTGGACCGGTTCGTTTCCAGGGGTGATGGGTCGTGTAGCGAAGGGGAGGCTTCGTGTTGTCCCACGCGCTCCACAGGGAGATTTCGAATCTCCAAAGCCGGACGAAGTTGTGGCCGTGCCGGTTCAGGAAATCGAGATAGCCGCCGAAGTCGAACGCGGGTGGAGGCTGTGTCGTCCCTTGATCCTGGAGCGTGTTCCAAACATGAGAACCGGTCAGATAGACCGCGCGGAGCGTGCCGTCGGCGTTCTGGGTGCCGTCGGTGAAGTAGCGCGGGTTCGTCGCATGCACGCGGAGCGGGCCGGTGGTCTTCCTTGCCGCGGTCCCGGACGGCGCGTTCGCCGCCTGCTTCCCTGCGCCGGCGGCTTCGAGCACCAGCACCCAATCGTTCGCTCCCGTGCCGTTGTCGCCCAGCGTGGCGAAGTCGCGCTCGCCGGTGTTGGCAAAAGGCGAGCCTGCGATGTCACTGAACGCGCCGCTGGTCGGATTATACCAGCGTGCGCGGGCCGGGCCGCTGAGTTTCGCCAAATTGACCGTGATGGCGCGTTTTTCCGCTCCGGTCGAGGGCGCATAGGCCATCACGAGC
>VGYL01000875.1 GCA_016872975.1 Planctomycetota bacterium | reverse complement strand
CGGCGGGTATTCTGGGTATGCCGGTCTGGACGGGCCGTCGCTCGTGGCGGCCGTGATGTTAGGGTCGGGAGAAAGAGCGATGAAGAAAGTCGTGGCCGCATTGTTGATCCTGTCGTTCGTGACCGGCTGCAGTACGGGAAACCGCAGTGGACTGCTGGCCGCCGGCTACAGCACCGAGTATGTGGACGGGTATATGGATGGCTACTCCGCCGGCTGCCATATCGTGGGGCATCCCCTCTACAAGTTCACGCGGGATGTTTCCCGTTACGAGGACGATGCGCACTACATGAAGGGCTGGAACGACGGCTTCACGATCGCCCGGTGCGACTACGCGGCGGCGTGGTAATGAACCGGGGTTCTGCCCCGGGACGGTCCGTCCGCCAGGGGCAGAACCCCATTCGCTAGTACGCCAAGGTGTACGACTGCGGATTGTAGGTCAATTCGCGGTAGAGGTCGAATCCCGCGGGGATCTCCACCATGGCGGTGCGGTCGAAGTCCATCGAGATGTTTCCATCCACGACGGTCGGGCTCGGCGAATAACTGATCATCGTGCCCTTGATGTCGGCGTTGGCATTGCCGGAAAAATACAGGCTGCCGGCGGCCAGGACGCCGTTGACGGAGGAAAAGTTGCCGGTAAAGGAGACGGCGGACCCCGGCGCGAGAATGGACGAGCCCTGTTCGGCGCGCAGGGCGTCGAACTGCGAGCCCGCCGGGTACCCGCCCGAGGAGAAGTTCCCCTGGAAGTGCAGACCGTTGCTGGCCACGTTCGCCGGACTGCCTTCCGCGACGATCAGGCCGTACAAGGCCACGTGCTTCGCGAAGGTCACGATGTTGGGAGCCTCGATGTAGAGAATGCCCTGAATGGTGACGCTGCCGTTGCCGGTGAACGTCGGATTCGTGCCGGCGCGGATGAGGGCGTTCGTCAGGGTCACGCCGGCGCCGCCGTAGTCGTAGGTCGAATCGAGGACCGGACCGGTGGCGTATGTGCGGAAGCGGGTCACGTCGGGCACAGGGAACTCGACGGGATCGGCCCCGAAGGTGACGTGTTCGGCGATGGCCGCCGCGCCGTAGTCGTCCCCGATGCGCACAGCGCCCTGGAAATCGACGGCGGCCGAGGGATTGCCGATGTCGAGCTTGCCGTCGAAGTTCGCATTGCCGAGGACCCGCACCGCCAGCGGGTCACCGGCGCTCTCCACGTAAATATCCGCCTCCCAGTTGTCCGTGGCGCCCGTCAGCGTGGGATTCCGGGGAAAGCGCAGAGCCCCTTTGGTGGCAATCCCATAGTTGAAGATGGGAAACCGATAGGGCACGATGTGGTACTGCACGGCGATAGTTCGTGAGGCGGTGCGGCTCGAGCCGGTCGTGGTGACGTGGAGGATGGTCGGATCACTGGCGTCGGGCGACCACTGGCCGAGGAAGCTCTGCTGGGCGGCGGAGGCCAGGGTCACCGTGGGGATGGAGCCGTCGTTGTTGACCAGGAAGTTGGAGATGCTGTGGGCGGCCAGGTCGTTCTGCACGTTGGTCAGGATGGTGTCGAAGTACTCGGCGGGCGGGGTGGTGCTGGGCACCCGGACCCGGCTGAGCCAGTAGCGCGTTACCTCCAAACCCGATTCGGTGCAGGCGAACGCGCCGTTCGCCTTGCGTTGATTGTCGGCGATTCCCAGATTGGCCCCCGAGAGGGCCGCCAGACTGACGGCCATCACCGAGGCGACGACCAGTACGATGGTGCAGGCGATCAAAACACTGCCGCCGCGGACAAGGCGAGCATTCATGGTGTTGCTATCTCCCATGGGGCTCGCGCCGCGATCTTCGGGGGAGCGCTGCCGCTTCGTGTCATCGCACGAAACGAACGCCCTCCGATGCCGTGGCTCTCCCGAATCCCGGCGGTGGGCGGCCCCGGCGCGATACGTGACGCGGGGAGGCCCTTCACTGGGTGGACCAGGACGAGCCCCAGGTCTTGATGCTAGTGGACGTTCCGAAGATGATTTCGAGTGGCGTGTGTGCTGCGTGTACTTCTATGATGCCTACCTAAACCTTAGTAAACGGGAGCAGGCGTGCCAAAGCGAACCCACAGAGGTTCTTGGAGGCGAAATTGCTGATGCCGCGGAAGACGCGCGGGGCGGGGGAGCGCCGGCGCAAGGAGAAGGCGGGGGCGGACGGGGGAAACCCGGTCTCGGCCACCGCCCTCGCGGTTGCGGTCGGAGGAGAGATCACCGCCTGGAAAGGAGGACGCGTGGGAAGCGCAGGCGGCTACAGGACCACCACGGGGTCCTCTTCCGCATATTCCCGGCGCTGGGGCCGCGGGAGCACAGGCCGTTCGGCGACGGGCGCGTCTTCGCAGATGCCGAAGGGAGCCCAGCGGTTCTTGGCCTTGGTCACGATCTCGATCAACCGACCGATGACGACATCGGGCGTATCGTCAAAAGGATCGACGACGAAATTCTTCAGTTGCTCATAGATCTCATCGGATACCTGGAACGTTCGCATGATCTTTCTCCGGGTTGTCATAGGACCTCGTTTCTATCCAAAGTGTAGAAAGAAAGCGATGCGCTGCCAACGTTTGCCTTCGGACGATACGATTGGCATGATTTGACGAGGGGGCAGAAGCAGTGAAACGTGCCTGCATACGCAAGGAAGGCCAACGCAGGTTGGCCCACTCGAACGAGTCATACGTACAGGGAGAAACTATGTTGCGTTCGCATCATGATCGTGAGAAACGGCCGACCCGGAGCCTTGCCCTGGTCCTGCTGGCCTGGGTATTCATCAGCGGTCAGGCGTTGTTTGCGGCGGGGAGCATCTACAACTACCAGAACAAGGACAAAGACCCGCAAGCCGAGAAGACGACCATGCCCTGGAAACTCCTGGGTCACAGTGCGGTGAAAATGCGGGCCGTGGCGACCCAGGCGCGGCCCGACGTTCTTACCAATACCGCGGTGTTCCTGGCGGTGGCGAATGCCCTGGGGGTGGTCGCGCTGATGTGCGGTCTGCTCTCGTGGTCGAGGTCGAAGCACACCAGCGGCAAACTGACCATCGCCGCGGCCATCGCTGTGATCCTGGTGAACTCCACCTTAAACCTGCCCTACGCCTAAGGCAGATGACGCCGCCCGAGCCAGGGCGGCGCCCAAGCCGTTTGCTTTGCAGGACGGAAGGGGGGGCAGCGACAAGCGCAGAAACTCTGCTTGCCGCTGCCCCCGCTGGTCGGACTCCGATTCGTGGCTATCGGTCAGGCGCCCCGTCGATCCCGGAACCTAGCGCATGTTTGACAACTGGG
>VGYL01000874.1 GCA_016872975.1 Planctomycetota bacterium | reverse complement strand
GCCAGCCACCGGCCCGATGAAACCATGTTGCACCGCGCGGGGGCCACGCGTGAGTGGAAGCTCGAGAGCGCCAGTCCCACGCACGACGAATACGGCCGCCGGGCCATCGCCTTCACGCTCGACCTCCGGGGCGGCGACCTCTTTCACAATATCACCAGCAGGAACCTGCAGAGACCTCTCGCCATTATCCTCGACAACCGGGCGATCTCCGCCCCCAACATCGAATCGGCCATTCTCAACCGGGGCACCATCACCGGCAGCTTCACCGCGACCCAGGTCAGCGACATGGTCGACAAGCTCAACGCCGGCTCGCTGCCCGCCCGCATGATCGAGCAGCCGATCGCGGAACGCGTGATCGGACCGTCCATCGGCGCGGACAACCGCGACCAGGGCATCCGCTCCGGCGTCATCGGCCTGATCCTCGTCGTCGCCTTCATGATGGTCTACTACTTCGTCGGCGGTGCCATCGCCGACGCGGCCCTGCTGCTGAACCTCCTGTTCGTCCTGGCGATCATGGCCGGCATCCGGGCCACCTTCACCCTGCCCGGCATCGCCGGTTTGATCCTGACCATCGGCATGAGCGTCGACGCCAACGTGCTGATCTTCGAGAGAATTCGCGAGGAGCAGGCCAAGGGTCTCGGCCTGGCCACCGCCATCAAGAACGGCTATCAACGGGCCTTCAGCGCCATTTTCGACTCGAACCTGACCACCGTCATCACGGCGGCCATCCTCTACTTCGTGGCCTCCGAGGACGTCAAGGGCTTTGCCATCGTCCTGATGCTGGGCATCGGCTCGAGCATGTTCACGGCCCTGTTCGTGACCCGCGCGATTCTCGATCTGCTGGTCTCGAAGCGGATTCTCAAGGACCATCTGGCGATGCTGCAGCTCATCAAGGTGCCGAACATCGACTGGATGCGGTTGCGGCCGGCCTTCTTCACGGTTTCGGCCGTGCTCGTCCTGGGCGGCGTGCTCCTGTTTGTCGCCCGCGGCCGCGCGAAATACGACATCGAGTTCACCGGTGGCACCAGCGTCCAGATCGCCCTCAAGGACGGCCAGACGCTCACCCGCCAGAACGTCGAAGATCGCATCGTGGCCACCGGCGAGAAGCTGAACAACCCCGATCTCAAGTCGGCCAATGTCTACAGTGTGGGCGAACCGTTGGGACGGGCACCCGGCGGCGAACAGATCTACGGCCAGTACGAAATCACCACCGTCGCGGCCAACAAACTGCAGACGACCGTAACGTTTGGCGCCGACGGAACGCACACGCCGGCGACCATGGCCGCCGCCATCCGCAAGGCCCCCGTGCGGGAGGACCTGGGCGAGGTCAACATTGTGCCGGCCGGCGCGAATGCCTTCACGGTCACGACCAGCCGCGTCAACCCGACGATGGTCCAGAACCTGCTCAAACAGACCTTCCCTCAAGCCCAAATCTCGGAGCCCAGAGTGCTGGAGATCGCCGCCGACGCCATCCGCAATGCCTTTGACGGACAGTTGGCGGTGCAGGAGAACCTGCACCCCACGATCGCCACGGCGGAGCGGATCACCGATCAGGTCGTCGAAACCTATCCCGAGCTGGCGCCCTACATTGGCGGCCTCAGGATCGACGCCACCCTCGGAACCGCCGCCTCGATCGAGGACATCGATCACCGGTTGAAGGACCTGAAGTTCCGGCCGGATACGCAATACCTGGCGTCCTACACCTATCAGCTCTTCGGGGCCGAGCTTCGGCCGGTCGAGCCCAATCGGCCGGTCCGGGCCTTCACCTTCGCCAGCGTCCATCCGGAAGCCGGTTTGCGGGACCTCACGGAGCAGGAATGGACCCAATTCGTGGAGAATGAGACGGCCCGCGTCTTGCAGGCCACCGAGCGGGAGACCTCCCTGCCGCGCGTGGTGCAGATCGATCCCTTCGTCGGATCGGAGGCCCGGACGCGCGCCATCATCTCCATCGTGCTGTCTTTGGCGGCGATCGTCGCCTACATCTGGCTGCGGTTCGGCACCTTGCGGTTCGGCCTGGCCGCCATCGTCGCGCTGTTTCACGATGTCGCGATCGGTCTGGGAGCCGTGGCAGTGTCCGGATTCCTGGCGCACACGCTCTTCGGGCAGGCCCTGCTGATCGGCGATTTCCGGATCAACAGCACCATCATCGCGGCGGTCCTGACCCTGGTGGGATACTCGCTGAACGATACCATCGTCATCTTCGACCGGATTCGCGAGAACCGGCGCAAAGTGCAATTGACGGCCCGGTCGGTGACGGACAGTCTGAATCAGACCCTGTCCCGAACCATCATCACAGGGCTTACCACCCTCCTGGTCGTTGCGGTGATGTACATCTTCGGCGGCACCGGTCTGCGGGGCTTCAACTTCGTGATCCTCATCGGCCTGATCGTCGGCACCTACTCCTCCATCGGAATCGCGGCCCCCATGCTCCTGGTCGGTTTGGGCAGGCAGCAGGAAAAGGCCAAGCCCGCCGTGAAGATCGAGGGCATCCGCCCAGTCCGGGCCAAACCGGAACGCGCTGTGTAAGGATGAGGTCGGCGTGGGCAAGGATTATCGCATCGGGTTGGTCATAGGGTCGGTCTTGGCCGGGGTCGCCCTGCTCTGGGTGGCGACCCGGCCGAGTCTGATTCCCCTGCCGCTGCCGGCGCCGGCGGCCCAGGGCGAAAGCCCGACGGCCGAGCCCGGCCCCTCGGGACCGCAGGTGCGCGATCCGACCGCGGGCTCTTCCCGCCGAGCCCAGAGCCAGGAGCCGCCGTGGGTGAGCGGCCTGCAATCCGCTCTGGTGCGCCCCGCGCCGCCCACCGGGCCCGATCCGGCGATCCGCGCGGCGGATGAGCCGGTCGGGACGAACCGCTATCACACGGTCCGCGCGGGGGAAACCCTGTCTTCCATCGCCCAGCAGTACTACAGCACCGCGACCGCCTGGCGCAAGATTCTCGACGCCAACAAGAGCCTCAAGGACCCCAACAAGATCGCGCCGGGAACAGAGTTGATCATCCCGGAGTAACGGCCCACGGACGAGCACGGACTTTCAGGCTTGCTTCAAGAAACGGCCTTCTCGGGTACCACAGGATCGGTGGCAGCGGCAAGGCTGAAGGCTCTGCGCAGGCCTTGCCGATGGCCCAGAGGCCAGACCATCGGCAAGCTCCGAGGACTGCGCTTGCCGCTGCCACCCACCCAGACTGTTACCCGGTTCTGAACCAGGCCGATCTTCACGGACCCACACGGACAAGATGTCCATGTCCGCCGGTGCGGGTTCGTGCGCCCCGATT
>VGYL01000873.1 GCA_016872975.1 Planctomycetota bacterium | reverse complement strand
AGGTTGCCGTGACGGCGGTCCCGTACTTGTCCCAGAGATCTTGGCGATACGCAAGCTGATCTTCGAGGTGTGCCGTATCAAGTTGTTCTTGTGTTACCGCCGGCGTCTTCGTCGTGAGCGGGCCGAGCGTGATACCAGGCACCCCGGTCGGCGAAGGCGGCCCCATCTGTAGCTCGTTCAAGCGTACCGAAAACTCGTCCTGGAGATACCCGCCGAACTTCTCCCCAAGATACCGCGCCCATTGCCTGGCAGTCTCCTCGTCCTCGCGCGCCTTCTCTAGGATGCTTGCCCTGAACGTCGCATAGGCTTCCTCGGCGGCGGCGGCGGCAAGAATCGGCGCATACATCTCCTGCTTGCGGCGCTCGAACTCCGCCTCCGCCTCGCGTGCGCGCCGTTCCGCTCCTGTTTCCTCAAAGGCTCGCGGGAGATCGAACGTGACGTCGGCATCAACTGGCTTCCCGGGTTTTTGTACCGGCATGGGCATTCCCAGTAGAGCGGCAGCGTGAGGATGCCTTTGCGCCCACTCGCTGATCGCATTCAAGCCACCGAGAACGTCTGCAAGAGAGTTGTTCAGCGCGACCATCCCGGTCGTGTTTACTTCTGAGGCGAGTATCTCTTGCCACACAGTTTTTAGGCGCTTCGCCGATCCGGCCGCCGTGTCTATGGCTTGAGCCTCTCCGCCCCGAAGATTTATCAGCTGCTCAATCGCCGCTCTGACAACAACCGCTTCTTTCTGCTCTTCGTTCAGTTGCCCGAGTCGCTTGCCGTACATCTCCATTGAGATCGCCAGAACGGCGTTTTCGCGCAGCCGCAGGCCGATGCGCTCGGCAAGCTCGGCCTCTCCAAACTTCGCCGCCCGGACGATTGCCTGCATAGCTACCGTCAGGTCTTCCCCGTACATTGCCGATACGTCCCGCAAGAGCGGGAGAAGTTCGGCAACGCGCGTCATGTTGAAGTCAACAGCCTTCGCGTATGCGACAGCGCCAGCAACGTCCGAGCGAGAGAACATTCCGCCAGCGCTCGAATCGATCAGCCCGCGCATCTCTCCGAGAATGGAGACATTGCCTTGCGCGAGAACCCGCAGCTTCATTTGCTGTTGTTCCCATTGCATCGCCGGGCCAACGAGCTGTTGTATAGTGCGGGTTAGCCGACTGGCCGCTGCTTCAAGTCCATACCATCGCGTTCCAATCCAATCGATTGCCTTTTTCGAGCTATCTGCGAAGGAGCGCATTGACGCAGAAGCGCGCTGAAGACCACCGCGTAATCCCTCGTCTGATAGCCTGAGCCGCGTCCAAATGTCGCGCGTTACGCTACCACCCAACACTAGCGGGCTCCTTTCGGTCGGCTCTTCGCTTCGGCTTCCTTGCGCTTGGCGTCCATCTTGCGCACGGTGTAGTCTGCCATCGTGGCGGAGGCGAGCTGTGCGAGGTCCACAAAGTCGGCGGGGAGAGCAGCCACGTCGTACCCGCTTTCGAGCATCGCGCCGATCTGTACGGCGTTCTGCGCGGTCGCATCGTACTGAAACGCGGAGGGGCAAACACGAAGAAGGCCCCAAACCACTTCAAACGCGGGCGCTGGTTCAACTGGGGCTTTCGAGGAGGAGCGGGCGCGCCGAATGTCGGATACCAGCCGGAGAACCCCGGATAAGTCCAACACGCGCGGGCGCGATCGTCCGGGTAACGGAATGTGGCGCTCGAATACTGGAACATGAACCACCTCCTCCCGGTTGCGCATGTAGCAGGCGCGGCCCCTGTAGAACCCCTCGCGCTGACACACCGCACAGTTGAACTCGTGGCGCCGTCGCGGGTCGTCGCGTTGCCACCGCACAAACCAGGCGACGACCTCTATGCGTTTTTTAGCGTCTCCGCGTCCATCTCTCGCAGCATGAGCCCGGTCTTCGCTGCTCCGAGTAGGAACTCAACCTCGTCCGGCGTGAGGTAGTCGATGGCGAACTGCTTGATCCGCACCGGATCCGTGATGGGCTCGCCGCCGTCGTCTTCGTAGTTCTCGATTTTCTCGCAGACTTCTGCGAACTTGCCGCACCGGAAGTTGGTAGCCTCGCGCGCTTGGTTGTCCGGGTCGAGCGACTGGGCGCGTGCGCGCGTGCGCTCAAGGTCCACGTCGTACAGCGTCGCCTCGTGGTGGCTCATCTGGCGTACCCAGAACCAGGTCGCCGTGCCTTCGCGTGCCGCCTTCGTCTCGCGCGGTACGAAACATCGATACGCCTGCGATTGGATCTTCTTCAGCATTGTCTTTGCCCCCTGTTCGGTAGTGGCTAGGCCACGGCTCCCCATCCGGTCGTGCCGTCGTGGCAGAGGATTCGGATGTCGTGGTTGCTTGCGTCCTTGTAGACGCCCTTGAACTGCACGCGGACATCGTAAGCGTTCTCGCCTTCAGTGACCTCTGGGTCACCCGTTAGGCGCATGTTGGATTCGATCGACCATTCGCCGGCCGCGTCCACGGCTCCGGTTGCCGCCTTGACCGTGAGCAGCTTGTCCGTCGATCCGGTGAGATACCCAAGGAGGCCCTGCACCGTATTCCCGCCCGTGCTCTCAACGTCCGCCTGTAGAACAACCTCGCCGGTAACATCGATCTTCGGGCCGAAGACGATTGCCTGTGCGTCCTTCGAGGACCAGGCCGTTGTGCGCGCGTTGTTGGCGAACGTGAGGGAGAACGAGCGCGCGGTGGCGGCTGTACCAGCGATGTCGATCGAGTAGGCGCCGCTCCCGTCGAAGTCGATGAACGGATAGACCAGGCCGAGCTTGTCGATGTTGGCTGCCGCAACCGTTACGGTGGCTGCATAGGAATACTGCAAGCCGATGAGGTCGGCCGACATGGTGATCATACCGTTCACGTCGCCGGAGATCGTGACGGAAGAGACCACAGCGCCGGTGATGTAATGGTCTTCGGCGCTCGATGCCGCGAAACTACGGGCAATCGTGAGCACGACCGGAGTACCGCCACCCCCAGCAGGAGCCGCTGACGTATCGTCATTGTTGATCGTGAGGAATGAGCCTTGCGACGAAGAAAACGTCTTCAAGCCGGTGCTATCGCTCCCACTCTGGAAGAGCGCAGCAAGAATATGCGGTGCGCTGTACGCATTCCACGGCATCTCAAGCCCGGAGATCGCCGGGTTCCTGCGCCCCGGTTTCGTGTGGTTCGTGTAGGCATACCGCTCCGAATAGAGCGGCATCGAATCAATCATCGACTGCCCCAACATCACAGGCGGGTCGTTGATCGCATAGATCGGGCGCGTCATGGTCGTAACTGGCGTGACT
>VGYL01000872.1 GCA_016872975.1 Planctomycetota bacterium | reverse complement strand
GGCGTGCGATCCTCGGTCTTGGCTCTTCCTGGTGTTGGCGTTGCAGACCCCTCCTGTGGCTTGCTGTTGTCCGGCATACGCGCTCAGCGACTTCCGAATTCGACGTAGGCGGCGTAAAGCGCCTCGACGTTTTCGGGCGGATAATCCGGCATGATCGGCGCGTAACCGATGATCCCGCCCTCCACCGTTCCCAGGGCCGCGAACACCTCGCGCACGTGCTGGCGCACCTCGGCCGGCGTGCCGAAGGGGAGGACGTGCTGCCCGTCCATCTGGGTCAGGAAGCAGACGCGACCGCGAAAAGGCGCCATCTTGTCGAGACCCATCATGCTGTGCTGCACGTTGATGATGTTCACACCCATCTCGATGAGATCGGGCAGGATCGCGAGATTCGTGCCGCAGCTATGAAAGAAGATCAACTTGCCGGCCTGCCTGGCCGGCGCAAACAGCCGCTCGTAGGCTGGACGGAAGAAGGATCGCCAGAGCGCCGGCCTGATCAGCAGACTGCGCTGCGAGCCCCAGTCATCCTGGAAGTTGATGGTGTCCACGTCGGTCTGGCACCACATTGCGACAGCGACCAGCATGGCGTCCACGACCTGGTCGCGCAGCTCGTAGACGCGCGGATCCCCCTCGGCCAGGTCCATCAAGAGCGTCTCCATGCCGCGCAGATCCTGCATGCGCTCGAATGGGTTGAGGAGTGGGTACTGCGCCGCGTGGTACTTGCGCGGCTCCCGGCGCAGCAGGCTGCGGAAGTCCGGCCAGGAGTAGCCGTCAAGCGCCCGCCAGTCGGCCAACGGGAACTTGGTGGCGATGCCTTGCAGCCCCTGCACGCCGGTGGTGATGGTGCAGCCCCACACATCGGTCGTTTCCAGGGCCGTACTGGTCTCTTTGGCGGCGACCAGGCCCGGCGGCATATACCAGCAGACCTCCGCCATGTCGCCCGGATAGCGCGCCTGTAGGTCGGCCACCATCTGAGGGCGCCGGAGTTGCGTGGCCTTCAGAAAGCGATGGAAGAACGGCACGCGATCCGGCCTATCGAACAGGATGGCCCGCCGTGTACGTTCTCGACTGTCCATGGGTTACGCTCCTTCCGTTTGTACGGCATCGATGAGGGCGCGGAAGTTGACTTCCGGCGTGTTGCCCGGCACCTGATCGCCGCTAGACAAGATGAAACCGATCTCGCCAGCGTCGGCGATGCACCGCCGCGCCTCGGCGTGCACCTGTTCGGGCGTGCCCCAGGCCAGGGTCTCGAAGGTGTTCACGTTGCCTTTGAGCACGACGTGGGCGCCGTAGCGCTGCCGCGCCTCGGCCAGGGTGATGTCACCGCTGGGGGGGCGCTCCAGCGGTTCGATCATGGTCACGCCGGCGTCCACCACCATGTCCAGCGCCGCCCGGCATTTGCCGCACATGTGCACCGCTGTCGGCACGCCACGACCGGCCGCGATCTGGCACGCCTTCCGCAGCCAGGGATAGGCGTAGCGGCGATAGAGGTCAGGCGAGACCACCGACATCGAGCTGACCGAGCCGCCAAACATGAGCAGCCCCGGCTGCTGCAGGCGGCAGATCGCCTCAACCATGTGCAAGGCCCATGCGCCGTAGGCCGCCAGGGCACGCTCCACCAGGGCAGTGCGGTCGTAGAAGTCGTACAGCCCGGCCTGGAGATCCACGCGCTGGTACATCCACCAGGCCAGCGGCACGGAAAGCACCGAGCACGTCAGACCCCGGTCCCCCAACGCGCTTGCCGCTGCGGGATACCAGGGGGCCAGGCGGAAGGAGGAGGGATCGGGCAGCGTGCTGAGGAGGGCATCCACTTCCTGATCGGGGTCGGCCAGAATCGGTTTCTCGGTCCAGGGCGATTGGCCGCGCGCATAGCGCCTGATCAAGGTGAGATCACCGTGGGGCGTGTGCGTCGTCTCCAGCACCTGCCACGCTTCATCGGTGCGCGACAAAACCGCAGTTTCCTTCGTGACCCCCGGCGCGTCGCCCTCGATCGTCCCGCCCCACCCCTGCAGATGGTCGAAGCCGAAGCGGCCGGTCAGATCGATGATCGCCTGCCACAGCGGCGGCGTCTCGTTGAAGAATACATCCCAGAAGGGCCTGCCGGTGTAGCGCGCGGGCAGCATCATGGAGATGTCCGGCGCCACCGGGACGCGGTCCACCGGTTCGCGGCGCAGGGCGGCGCGCAGCCGCTCTGCCGAACTCATGGCTTTCACTCGATCCTCCGCTTCAGAACAGAGATCATCGGCCAACGCCCGCTTCGAGGGCGCGCACATCCAGCGGGTAGGCCCCATAGCGGTGCGCCGCTTCGACCATCGCCACGTAGTTCGGGGGCAGCACCGATGAGTGGAGGCTGTTGGACGAGCAGATGATGTAGCCGCCGCCTGGCCCGCCGTCCAGGATGCACTGCTTCACCGTGTCCACGACCTCGGCGATCGGCGCCTCGCTGAGGATGTAGCCGCAGTCCACGTTGCCCACCAGACACAGGCGGTCGCCGTAGCGGCGCTTGGCCACGGCCAGATCCATGTCGGCAATCGGCTCCAGAGGGTTGATGGCGTCGATGCCCGTCTCGATGAAGGAGTCCATGAGCGCCCAGATCTTGCCATCGCAGTGCTTCAGGACCAGGGCGCCCTCTTCGCGGGCCGCGGCCACGACGCGCGCCATGCCGGGCATGAAAAACTTGCGGAACATCGCCACCGACATCAAGGGCCCGCTCCGGTAGGCGTAATCATCGCCCAGGGACACGATATCGGCTCCGGCGCGCACCGCGCGCCGCACCAGGCGCACATGAACATCCACGACCATCTCCACCATATCCCGCACCAGGTCCGGCTCCTCACGCAGCATCATCAGGAATCTCTCCAGGCCGGAGAGCAGGGCGGTGGTCATGAAGGCTTCACGCTGGTGCCAAACGATGGCGCGCTGGCCCTTGAACTTCTCGACATAGGCCGGAAGGCTGCCCAGGCGCTCCGGGTCCAGCGGATCCGGGGGTGTGTAGCGGCGGAAGTCGGCCATGGAATGGATGGGGCCATCCAGTGGTGATCCGATGAGCTGGGGATCAGCATGGTAGATCGTGCCCCACTCATCGCGATAGCGATTCTCAGGGAGGTTTTGGCGGCGATAGTACGTGCCGCAACTGATGGCATCCAGGTCCAGCTTCTCCACGAAGGCAGGCATATCGCCGCCCGGGACGACGCCTTCGATCACTACAGGGTCGATCGAAAGCTCGATCACAGGTACTCGATC
Organism: Planctomycetota bacterium; assembly: GCA_016872975.1. Taxonomy (GTDB): domain Bacteria; phylum Planctomycetota; class Phycisphaerae; order Sedimentisphaerales; family Anaerobacaceae; genus PLanc-01. The sequence continues at coordinate 42 of VGYL01000872.1, read as the reverse complement.
CGGCTGGCCGCGCTTCATGGCCGTCATGACCCGTTCATATCC
>VGYL01000871.1 GCA_016872975.1 Planctomycetota bacterium | reverse complement strand
GGCGGTGCGCAGCAGGTGGAAGACCACGCTGGCGTGTCCGCGCAGCACGGGCAGGTCTGTATCCTGATGCTCCACCTGGGTGCCGGAGACGTAGGTGTCGTACTGCGACTGGAGGTTGTGGAACTGGAATTCGAGGCTGCGCAGCCGCTCCTCGCTGAGCGCCGTCGAGTTGCGCAGGACGTTGTCCTGCGGCTGGGTCCGGCTGGTGGCGCGGACATCCTCACACTCCGACGCCAGATTCAGGAACGCCGTCGCCAGCAGGGTGACCGTCCCCGCGACCGTATCGACCTGGCGGGCGCCGCAATCGCGGGTCAAACGCCCGTGGGGCAGACGCTCCTGGACCGTCTCCGCGATCTCCGGTTTCTGCGGAATCCTCAGACCCAGCTCGCGGGCCTGGTTCAGGATCTCCTTGGCCGCCTGGGTCAGGATCAGGCCGGTGAATTCGAGCGCCTCATTCGTGGCGGCCAGAAAATCGCGCTCGACCGCAATCAGGTGGTAGTTGGGCAGGCGATGCCGGATGTGCAGCAGTTCGTAGCTGACATCGGAGAACAGCTTGATCGTGGCGGTGATCGAACGCAGGCTGCACCAGTTGCAGCTCTTGCCGGCGCCGTAGGTGTCCAGCAGCTCCTCCAACTGCATCGAATGCGACAGCATATCGGCCAGGAGCGGGCGGGTCATGGCTTCCCGCGTGGCGGGGTAATGGGCGAGATAATCGGCCAAGGCCAGCAGGGTCTGGGCCCGTCTCTCGATCAATTCGCGGATATTCTGCTCCGGGACAAGATCTACATCCATCATTGCCTGCCTTCGTTCGTCTGCCGTTGGGGACGGGGCCGACTACCGCACGGGTTGGCCTTCCGCCTTTCGCGCCAGAGGGATCACCTGTTCACTGAAGCCGCTGCGCGGAATTTCGAGCTGAAACTGCTTGCGCCCCAGGTCCGTGTTGACCTTTGGATTGAGGAGCTTGATCTCATAGACGTCGTCCTCCGGGGTGACCGCCTTCACCTCGGCGGGAAGCCCCACCTGGCGGTCGATCCAGAAGTCGATCGTGACGTAGTCGTCCTTGTAGACGGAGTCCGGCTTGACCTTCAGATGCAGGTGCGGCCGCGGGGCGGGCTCGGCCGGCGGGGCGGGGACCAGCTCGATATCGAACTGCCGGCGCAGGTCCTCGACCTTCGAGAAACCGAGGACGGGCACATGCTGGCTGGCCAGGGAAAACGCATCCAGCGGCTTGTCCGTCTCCGTCAACTGGCGGCGCGTGACCGTCTTGAGCTGATGGTCGATTTCCAGGAGCCAGACGCCGTCGAAGAGGTACTGCTGCACGTAGGTCTGTTCCTTCTCGTCATCCTGCTGCAGCGTGCGGAAATCGATCCGCAGGAACGACTTGTCGTCGAGCTTGGCGTAAGAGAGGACGCCGGTGCGGCGCTGTTGGGATTCCAGCAGCGGCTGCTTGAAGACGTAATCCATGTTCACCTGATAGGACTTCAGCTCGGCGGCCCGGTCCTGCAGATCCTGGAGCGTTCGCTCGAGAGCGTTCGGGTCGGCCGCGGTGGGACAGGCCGGAGCGGCGGCGTTGCCGTCCGCGCCGGGCGCAGGTCCGGCCGCCAGGACGACCGCCAGCAGGGCTATGATCGTTACTCTGTACATCGCTTCTCCTGTATTTGACAGCGGCATCCGCTGCTGTGGTTCTGATGGTCGATGATGGGCAGCAGCTCGAGCAGCCGGGCGATCGTGAAATCCGCGTGCCGGGCGAATTCGCCGGCCCGGTCGTGGTTGGCCAGCAGGACCGGGATGGCGCCCGCGGCGCGGGCGCAGAGCAGGTCGAACAGGTAATCGCCGACCAGCATCGCCTCGGCCGGCGCGACGGCGAAGCCCCGGCACAGGTGCAGCACGCCGAACGAGTCGGGTTTCACCGGGCCGTCCTCGCGCCCCACGACGGCATCGAAATGCAGGTCGTGCTTGCGCGCCACCGCCCAGGCATTGTCCTTGCGGTTGCGAGTGAGAATGCCGATGGGCAGGCGGCGCTCCCGGAGGGTCGCCAGCGTCTCGCGCGCCCCGACGTTCAGCGTCGACTCGGCCACGGCCTTCTCTTCATGCACGCTCAGAATGGCTTCGGCCCGCCGCCGCTGTGGCGCGGTCATCGTTTCCATGGCCTCCAAGATGGGCCCGCCGTTCCTGTCCAACCCCATTTCTTCCCGGATCGCATGGAAGTCCAAGAATGGTTGGGTTATGGTTCCGTCCAAATCGAATATCACTGCTCTTATCGGCATACACAGGCTGCCTCTGCCATCGAAGTATCTCCGAGGCCGAAAGCGGCCCCACAATACTCGCTGCTTTTCCCTATACGTTGTCGGGCCGGAGGGGTTTTGTCAAGCCTCATCGCCGCCCGGGCGCAAGGCCCCTGAAGGGGGCCGCCAGTGTTTTCTGGCGTTTGGAGTCCCGCCTAGTGAATCTTGACGGACAAAACCGGCATACGCGCCGTACCCGTCATTTCGCCGATGTGCCTCGCGCCAAGCTACGTGTGGTTGTAGGGTGGGGCTTGCCCCACCGGGAAGCCGGACCCAAGGAAAGCGGTGGGGCAAGCCCCACCCTACACATTACCGAAGTTGCTCGGCAAAACTCATTAGGCGACGGGTGGCAGCGGCAAGGCCGTAGGCTTTGCGCAGGCCTTGCCGATGGCGACGGGCGAAACCATCGGCAAGCTCCGAAGACTCCGCTTGCCGCTGCCACCCAACCATGTTTTGCGACTTTGCGATTGCCCTGCCGCCCGGGCACAAGGCCTGTGGAGGCAGGGCTGCCATAACCCTGCCCCTCACGAGCGGGACGCCCCTCATGCCGTGCGGACGCCCTCGGGCCTCGTGGCGTGCGGGATCGATTCCCTATTTTGCCTGTTTTCTCATCAGCTCGATCAGATAGCGTGCGGCCTGGCTCAGCGTCTGGCCCTTGCGGACGATAATCCCGGTGGGACGGGTGAAGCGCTCGTTGGAGAAGGGGATGGCTTTCAACGTTCCGGCCGCCACCTCCTGAACGACCGTCGACTGCGGCAGGATGCTCACGCCGGCGTTGATCTCCACTGCCCGCTTGACAGTCTCGACGTTGTCGAACTCCATCACCGGACGCACCACCGTGTTGTACCGGGACAGGATGTTGTCGATCCAGATGCGGGTCGGCACGTCTCTCTCGAACGCGATGAACCGCTCGAACTGCAGCTTGTGAATATCGGCCTTGGACTCGCCGGCCAGGGGATGCTTCGGGCTGCAGACCAGCAGCAGCAGCTCCTCATCCGAGTCATAC
>VGYL01000870.1 GCA_016872975.1 Planctomycetota bacterium | reverse complement strand
TCGACCAGCAGCGTGCAGGCGAGCCAGTTTGAATTGCACCAGGGGTTCCAGTTGTTGACGCGGCCGCCTTTGAAGCCCATCCAGCCGAAATCGTCCCGCTCCAGGCACGGCGTCAGAATCCGCCGGTCGATCTCGTGCCCAATCCGTTTGCGGAGCATGGGCGAGACGCGGTCAAGCCGCTCGCCTAAGAGGTAATAGGTCCACGCCAGGCTCTCGCCCGTCTCGGCGGCGAACAGATCGACGATGAACTCGGCCGGGTCGGGCAGACCGGAGCCGGCTTTCTGGGCCCCGATGTGGGCGGAGACACCCCAGAACGACTCCTCGCAGATAGCCCAGACGAGGTTGGCGATATCGTCGAGGAACCGGCCCTCGCCCTCGACGCACTCGGCGACGATCAGATCGGTCAGGGCGTTGCGGCGGGCGAAGTGCTCGCGCTCGTAGCGGCTGCGATTGCCGTTGCGGGCGTACTCCAGAAAGAGCGTCGCCGGCAGCGTGGGCCACTGGGAGCCGAGGTGTTGCTCGCCGTTGGCGATCAGGTCCTTGCGCATCGGCGCGGGCAGAGCCTCCCACGGCTCGCGCTCACTCCCCTTCGGCCACGGGCGCCACTGCTCCCGCGCCAGCAGGACCTTCGCGACCTTCTCCTGCGGATACAGCTCGCGGAGCTTGAACCGGCCTTCCTTCCCGACAGCTAGGCTCGAAAGAACCATTACGATCAACAGGATCGAGCAAGGCAGGGAGGAGCCTGCCCGACTGATCTTCTTGGAGGGTGTGTGAGAAGCCAGCCTTCTCTGGGTGGCATCGTCAAGCGGAGTCTTCGGAGCTTGGCGATGGCGGATTTCCCGTGCGCCGGACCATCGCCAAGGCCTACCGGCCTTGACGATGCCACCCTCTTCACACACCCTTTCAGAACGTGTACGAGAAGTGGCACGCGCATCCCCCGTTCCTGCCTGCACAGGAATGACATCCGCTGGGGCAGGCTCTTGCCGATGATTCACGGGCAGGAAGCCCATGGCACACGGAACGGGGTTTTCATCCATGTTCTTACGACGATCTGCACGAAGGCTAAGACCCGGCATAGCGCGATCCGGTGGCTGCCTGCCGTGCGTTCGTAGTGGCGCCGCAAGGCGTTCTCGGATATGCTCTGACGAGCACACTACAAACCAAGGCCTTCGGCCTTGAGACGGCTGGCCGGCAAACTCCTGGGCCTTTGTGCAGATCGTTGTGTTCTTATGGTGGGGCAAGCCCCACCCTACATGTTGTCTGTGCTTCACAAGAACCTCCATTCTGCGCTGTTGCATTGTCAGGGCGTCGTAGCGGCCTGCCGCAATCGAGCGATCACCTCGACTACCGACACGCCGGACAGGTCATTGCCGATCAAATAAGGCCGCGGACCGACGACCAGCGAGAGGCGGTTCGGGACCAGCTCGCTGCGCCGGTTCGTCCAATCCCGGAAACCCCACTTCGTCAGATAGGCCTCGTGGCCCGTCTGGCGGATCATCACCGGCCGGGCCGGCACCTCCGTCTGCAGGATTACCTGGCGCTCCTGGTCGTCCGCCGACCACAGGGCCCAGCAATCCTCCCGGCCCACTTGAAACCGCAGGACCCACAGATTCTCATCCGGGGTGGGCAGACAGTCGACGAACCGGCCGTGGGCCACCACCGGCGCGATATGCCGGAGCACGTGGTACGCCGGTTTCGGCGTCAGGTCCGGCCGAACCAAGCCAAAGTTGTCCTCGTTGTAGTCGGCCTTCCAGCCGTCATCCTGGAAGTCGTACCACCAGATGCCTTGGAACGAGGCCGACGTGCGGGCCAGCAGGTACAGCCGTGCCAGGTATGACCCCGCCAGCTCCGGATCGGTCCCGTTGCGGCCGACGTGGGTCGGCCAGCCCATCTCGGTAACGTAGAACGGCACATCCCCCGGCAAAGAGCGGACTCCGCTGGCGGTTACGCGGCCCGTGGCAAGGGCATCCTGCCCGTGCGTCTTCGTGGCGAGGGCGTCCCGCCCTTGCGTGGCGAGGGCATCTTGCCCTTGCGTCTTCGTGGCGAGGGCATCCTGCCCTTGCGTGGCGAGGGCGTCCCGCCCTTGCGTCTTCGTGGCGAGGGCATCTTGCCCTTGCGTGTCGAGGGCGTCCCGCCCTTGCATCTTCGTGGCGAGGGCATCTTGCCCTTGCGTGGCGAGGGCGTCCCGCCCTTGCGTCTTCGTGTCGAGGGCGTCCCGCCCTTGCGTGGCGAGGGCATCCTGCCCTTGTGCTTTCGTGTCGAGGGCGTCCCGCCCTCGAACCGCGGGCAGGATGCCCGCGACACCCAAGGGCGGGACGCCCGCGCCACCCTTATATCGGCGGAGCATTTCCTGCACGCCGGTCATCCAAGCGGAGCACGCCTCGGGACCTCGCTGGGGGAACTTGGCGCTGTAATTGTAGCTGTGAATCGAGATCGCGTCGCAGAAGTCGAGGGCGCCGAGCTTGATCGTCTCTTCGAGCCAGCCTTTCTTGACCCCACCGCTGGTGCAGCCGCCGGCCATGACCATGACGCCGGGGTTGGCGGCCTTGATCCGCGGGTAGACGGCGCGGAGCAGCTTGACATAGTCCTCGGCCGAGCCGCCCTTGCGGTAGCGCTCGGACAGGCCGATCCCGATGTCCCACTCGTTCCAGACCTCGTAGAGCCGCACGTGTTTGCCGAAGTGCCGCACGACGAACTCCGCATAGCGGCAGAAGCCTTCTATCGCCTCCGGCGAGCGCGGCCGGTCGCCGTCATCGTAGAACCGATTGGCATAATCGAGGATCAGCAGGACGCTCACACCGCGAGCGGCCGCCTGGCGGACATAGGTATCGAACGACTCCGGCATGACCAGCTTGCCCTTCTCGCGCTCGAGAGCCCCCCAGGGCACTTCATCCCGAATCGACGTGATCCCGGCCTGCTGGATCCGGTCGAGGTTCCGATCGACGATCCCTTTGCCCTGGCTGAAATGCGTGCATGCCCCGACTACAAAACCAGGCGTCCCCTCGCCTTGCGCGTGCACTACATCACAAACACCCAGGATGGCTATCAGCAGATACACCACAGAATGAGCCCTTCGCATGGCCGGCATCTCCTTATCTTGCATCACAATCTGCTCCCGCCCACGGGCAGGCTGCGGAACAGGTCCCATGATAGCACAAGAGCCGCGAAGCGACCACCCCCTGAGCCCGCCTGTGGTGCATGCGTTGCCCCCTTATGGGTTTTGACGAGCAAGTTCGGTAATGTGTAGGGTGGGGCTTGCCCCACCGCTTTCCTTGGGTCCGGCTTCCTGGTGGG
>VGYL01000869.1 GCA_016872975.1 Planctomycetota bacterium | reverse complement strand
GACCATTTCCTCCCGCGCGACCAGGCCGCCGATGATCAGGGGCGTGTTGTTGGGAATGCGCCCGTAGGTCTGCACGCGGCGCGTCGAGATCGTGGGGGCCGCGGCCAGGATCGTGCCGTCGCCGGATCGCATCACGAGATCGGCGTTCGGGACCCGGGCGGAGACGATCGTGTCGATGAGCATGCTGACCTCGGCGCCGGACTCGTTGATCCGCGGCCGCACGTTCAGCAGGATGCCCGTGGGCAGGTAGTCGAACTTGAAGCTGACCCGGTTCGTGGCGACGGTGAATCCCTCCAGGCTGCTGGCGATGGGAATGTCCTCCCCGACGCGGATGGTGGACTGGCGGTTGTCCAGGGTCAACACGCTGGGACGCGAGAGGATCTCCGCCTTGCCGCTGCGGACCAGCGCCCGGAGCGTCACGTCCCAGTTCCAGCCGTACTCGCCCCGCAGGACATCGCCCAGTTGCGTGATATCCCGCGCCTGGATGTCCAGGGTCTGCGTCGAAGCGCCGGCGCGCAGGGAGCCGGCCGTGATGGCCAGGGGCGGGTCGTCCAATTCCCACTCCACCCCCAGCTCCTTCAGGCCGTCCGCGCTGATCTCCAGCACCATGGCCTCGATGAAGATCTGCCGGGCCGGGCGGTCGATCACGGTGTCGAGAATCCGGCGGACTTCGCTGAATTGCTCCGGGTGGGCCGGGTGGAACAGGACCAGAAGCTGCGTCATCGGCGAGGCAATGGTGTTGTCCTCCAGCTCCGCGGCGACGCCCGGCGCCATCGAGAGCTTGACGGCGGCGGTCGAGGCGTCGATCTTCGTCTTGGCGCCCACCAGCCCGGTGTACTCCTTCTTCGGATCCTCGATACACACCACGCACGGCAAATTGGCGAACTCCATCTTGGCGGGGACGTCCGCCGCTTTGCCCACGGTGGTCACGCCGAAGCCCTTGAGCGTATTGAGCGCCGTCACCGCGTCCACATAGCTCAGTTGAATCAGCCGGGCCTCCATGTCCCGCGCCGTCAGACCGGCGCGCATCTCCTGAAGCGAGGCGAGCACGGTGGTGATCTTCGGCTCGACTTTCGCCAGATCCGGATTGGCGGACAGGGCCCCATCCTTGCCGACAATCACGCCCAAGGCCCAGAACTGGGGCGGCTGGGAGACGAAATACCGATACCCGAGGCGCAGGACGTGGGTGCCGTTGTCCGCGGCGCGCGTGAGGGTGCGGCCGTCGATGACGCCGGGCGGCGCCGGGGGCAGCGCCTCGGCCAGGGCCGTCGCGGCGCCGGCATACCCCAACTCGGACCCGAGGCTCAGCACGAGGTGTTCCACGATCTCGTTGACCTCGGTGCGGCTGAGCTTGGCCAGCGGGATGAGCTTGGTCGCGTCCGCCGGCACGCCGGGCCGTGCGGTCATCTCCACCGCGTCGGTGACGCTGATTCTCGGGGGCAGCGCCTCGGCCGCTGCGGCGGGGCTCGGGGCGGCTGCTCCCGGCGCCAGGGTGGCCTTCGCGTCCGGCACGGTCAGATCGAGTGCCTCCAGCGCCGCGGCCAGTTCCTGCAGTTTGGCCGGGTCGTCTTCCTCCAGGATCACGCCGTTCTTGACCTGCGGCTTTTCGAGCGTCACGCTCTTTTCCGTCTTGACCTGGGACGTACAACCGGCCAGCAGGAGCAGGCACCACAGGCCGACCCCCGCGCGCAGACTAAATGGGGCTTTCCGGACGCGGCTCGGAACGGGATGGACCGGACACCCTCTCCGCACATGCGTGTGGGAGATTCTCTCGGCTGCCAGCAACATGTACATCTCCACGGGCCTCCACATCTGTTATCGCATATCCGTGGCAGAAGCCTATACGATTTCTTCCGCCACCGACTTGCATTCCAGCATTAGAAGCGACGACCGGCCTCATCATTCTATTGCAGAAAACCTCATATGGACATTACCATACGGCCCCGGAGACGCTACGTCAACCATACGGAGGTACCATTTCCCTGCCGACCGATCGGAGTCGGGAGTTTACATCTTCGGCTTCATGCGGTACCATCGCGCCACCGGGGCCGCCCATGGCGACCAGGGTCGCTCGTCCGATAACCGGGCCGGGTGCCCCAGGGTAGGGCTTCTTGCCGCGAAACGGTTGGAATCAGCGCCCGGCGTACAAAAGGAGATGATGCGGATGCGCGCAGGCAGGGGTCGATGGGCAGGCATGGTGCTTCTTTCCGTTCTACTGGCGGCCGGGTGCAGGAGTGCCTGTGATCCGCAGGAGGTCCTGCACCGGATCGTCTTTCCCCATGAGTGGGTCGGGGATATCGACAGCCAGAAGAGAGTGAGCGAGCCTTCCGGGATCTGCTGGCACGCGCAGCGCGGGACGCTTTTCGTTGTGGGCGATGAGGGCGACCTCTATGAGATCACCCGCGACGGCGCGAGGATCAGGCAGAAGCGAATCCGGGCGGCGGATCTTGAGGGCGTGACCTATGACCCCGCCACGGGCCTCTTGTACGTGGCGGTCGAGGAGGCGGAATCCATCCTGGAGATCGATCCGGAGAGCTTCGCGGTGCTGCGGGAGTTTGTTCTGCCCCGGGAGTTCGGCGGCCGCACGCTCCTGCGCGCCGGGGGCGAGGGCCTGGAGGGCATTACCTTCATCCCCGATTCCCGGCATCCCGAGGGGGGTGTGTTCTGGGTGGCGAACCAGGCGTTCACGCTCTCGGATCCGGAAGACATTTCGGCCGTGTTCCAGGTCGAGCTGCCGCTGCGCACGCGGACCGGCGCGCCCCGGATCACGGGCTATTTCCAGCCGGGGGTCATCGACCTGTCCGGCCTGCATTACGATCCGGTCACGGACCACATTCTCGTCATCAGCGACGCCATCAATCTGATCCTCGAGTATTCGCGCGCTCAACGCCTGATCCGCGCCCAAGCCTTTCCCGGCGATAACCAGGAAGGCCTGACGGTGGATGGCGAGGACTTTCTCTACATCGCCCAGGACACCGGCGGGATCCTCAAGCTCAAGTGGCGGCGCTGAAGCCGGTCCGCAGGTTGGGGGCGGAGAACGCCAGGGCGATCAGGGCATCGCCCGGCTCGATCCGGTACTCTCCATCCTGCAGGCTCCCGGTGCCCGTCCGGGGATTCATGATCACTTTGCTATCCCGGCGGATGCCGAGCAGGATGACGGGATTCCTGCGGTCCCGGTTGGCGTACAGGATCTGGGCACACTCCGCGAACGTCTTGCCGACGAAGGCCTCCGGATAGGACTCCTGCGGCACGATGTAGATCTCGTTGCCCTCGAAGGAGTAGGTGAGCAGGTCCTTG
>VGYL01000868.1 GCA_016872975.1 Planctomycetota bacterium | reverse complement strand
CGCTTCACCCGTTCCGGCGCGGCGCCGGAACGGAGGGGAGACCATGCGGGCGTTGGGAAACGGGCTGTTCCCTGTGGAAGGCACGCCTGTGGGCGCGCACGCTCTGGCAGGACCTTTTCTGCACGATAATGCATGGCGAGTGGCGGGGGTTGTGCACGTTTGGCCAGGAGGTCGAGGGGCTGGAGGCTGCGGCCCCCACGAAGTGGGGGCGCGCAGCGCTGCTCAACCTGTGACGGTTGGACAGGCTGCGGGGCGCTCGGGTCGTGATCCCCAACACGTTGCCCTATCCTCCCGCGCAGCCTCCAGACCCCCGAGGTTATTCCTCCTCCCGTAGCCGACCGAGCCACGGCAACTGGTCCAGCGCCTTCTGGATATGTTCGCGGCGGATGGCGCGCGAACGCTCCCGTGCCGCTTCCTCGAAGGCCCGCTGGCCCAAGTGATTGATCGTGCGCGGAATGCCCCCGGCGATGCGCAGGAGCAGTTCGTGGGCTTCGGGATCGAAGACGTTTTCGTGCAGGCCGACCTCGGCAAGGCGCCGTTGGACATACTCGGCGGCTTCCTCCTTGGTCCACGGCTCCAGGCGCAGGCAGAAGCCCAAGCGGCCCAACAGCGGCCGGTTGACGCCCATCTGCAGCCGGGGCATCAACGTGGCGTCTCCGACCAGCAGCAGGCTGAACGGCGACTGGGTGTCCAACCGCTCGCAGGACAGCAGCCGCAACTCTTCCAGGCCCATCGTCGTGAGGTTCTGCGCCTCCTCGAAGATCCACACCGGCCAGAGTCCGTCGCGCTGCCCCCACATGGTGCGCAGCGCCATGAGGTTGTCGCTGCGCCGCTGCGCCAGGGAGAGTCCATGCAGATGACACAGGTAGCGCATCACATCGGTCCCCGTGAGCGATGAGTAGCTCAGCACCAGCGTACGATAAGTCTTTTGCGGCAGGCGCTCGACCAGACTCTGCACCAGACGGCTCTTGCCAACGCCGTTGGGGCCGTGCAGCACACCCGAGGAATGCACCGCCATGCACTGCTCCAGCCGCCGCAAAGTCTCTTCGTGAGCCGCCGTCTCGCAGGCCTCCTTGACCGCCGCCGCGAACGGCCAGGCCGATGCGCCCCACAGCGTCTTGAGGGTGGCCTCCATATCCTGCTTGGGATGTTTAGAACTCATAGTTCTCCAGTCCGAACGTGCGCGCGTTCAGGTTCTTGTCGCAGCGCCTGGCGTCACCGACCTTGCGACCTTCCACATACAACTCGACCCGCGTCCAGCGGAACGGGTCGTAATGCACATCGACCTGACGGCCCCGACAGGCCGGCGGCACTTCCCACATCGTGCCGGCGATCGAGATCGTGGCATCGCGCCGCACCCGCCGGCGGGTGCGCAACAGGAACAGGCCCTCGACGTCCATGCCGGAGGGAATGGGCCGCAGGCCCTCGCCACGCTCCTGGAAACGTTGCTGCGGGCTGCAGCCATCGAGTGAGCGGTGCTCCCGTGCGTTGTATTCGCATTCCAGCCAGCGCCAGAAGTGCTTGTTCAACTCCGCCAAGTCGGCGACGGGTGCGAAGACCAGCCGCTGCTCGAAGTCGCTCTGAACCGTCAGAAAGAACCGCTCGATCTTGCCCTTGCTCCAGGCCGCGTACGGCTTGGCGTGGATGAGCCGGATGCCGAAGTTCGCGCACACCGTGCGCAGGTGCTCGCTGACGAACAGCGCCCCGTTGTCGGTGTAGAGCTTCTCCGGGATGCCGCGGGCCTGCAGCGCCTGCCGCAGCAGATCCAGAAAGCACTCGATGCGTTCTGCCGCGTAGTACTGCCCGTGCGTGCACAGCCGGCTACAGTCGTCCAGCAGCGCCAGCAAGTGCGTGCGCACCGGCTTGCCGCCAGGTTCCAGGGGCACCGACGGCCCCCACATCCCGTCGCTCATCCACAGCTGGTTGGCCCACGAGAACTCGAACGCCTTGGTCGGACCATTGATCTGAACGCTGCCGGCCCGCAGGCTGCGCCGGTCCAGTCCCGCGCGCGCCAGCGCGCGGTAGATCGTGCTGGTGCTGACGCTGCGCGGCGCCAACACGCCGTCGGCCTGTAACTGCCGCAACAACGTGGTGGCGTGGACCTGCGGCTGAGCGCGCCGCAGGGTGAGCAACGCCTCCACGGTCTCCGGCGCCAAGGCGCGCACGTGGCCCTTGTCCTTGCGCGGAATGTCCTCCAGCCCCGCCAGCCCTTGATGACGATACGCGTAGTACCAGTCCTCGATGGTGGGCTGGCCGTAGCGTCGGCCGCCCCACTCCCGATCGTGCGCCGCCTCCAAAGCACGCCGCAGCGGCAACCCGCTCTTGACCGCTTCCTCGACGAAACGCACCGCGTCGTATCGCGCCAGCGCCTTCGGGGAAGCCCAACCGCCTTTGCCCGGTTCGTTTTTCATGCCGCGGAGCTTGTCACAGGCCCCGGGCGGCTGTAAAAATACAGGGTGTGTGGAGTCTGGGTCTGTCCCGTTGGTGCCCACGCGCTCCATCGCCTACTGGGCGGGGGAGGGTTGGTGGCAGCGGCAGGTCCGGAAGCACGTCGTGCGGAACTCGTGGACCAGTTGCATGGTGAGTTCCGCAGCTGACCCGCACGCCGCCACCGCTCTTCGCCAGAAGGCGGTGGCTTCTTCTTTGGGAGAGGCGCGGCCGAAGCGATGGCCCACGATCCGCAACAGGCTGGGCCGCCACTCGGCAAAGCGCCGTGCGTAGCGCTTCAGCAACCCCGCCTGCGCTTGGACATCCCGGCGCCCGTCCCGGCCTTCCAGGAAGGCTTCCAGCGTCGTGTGGTTGACCAGCCGGTACGGCTGCGCAAAGCAGGGCAGGCAACTGACCGTAATCCCGCAAAACGTGCACAGAAAGCGTCGCACGAGAAAGCGCAGCGCCTTGCCCACTTCGTCCGTAGTCCACCGGCCGTAGTACCCATGCGCCCACAGTCGGTGCAGCCGCCCGCAGTTCGGGCACTCCTCCGGCGGTCGCATGCGTGTGTGAAACTGCTCCCGGACGTACGCCTCAGCCGTGAGCTTCACCCGCCTCAGCTTCTGCATCCGGCCAAGGTAGCCACGGGCAGGAAAAGAAAGTAGCAAAGAAAAGAGCGCCCGCCTGACGGCGGGCGCGGACCCGGCCTTCGGCCGGGGGGGGATCTATCGCTTTGACTGTCCCCCGTCAGCAGGGAGCCCAGCCCCAGTCCCTCACGCTCTGCCCGGAACTCTTGCCCCCTGCCCCTGACCAAACGTGCACAACACCCCGCCCATCTTCAGGGGTATGCGTGCGTGCTTACAGCCACGCTCAC
>VGYL01000867.1 GCA_016872975.1 Planctomycetota bacterium | reverse complement strand
GCCACGCCATGTTCGGCCCCTTTCAGGGCTCGGATGGTTTGGGGCCGCGTTCCCAGGGCGGCGCGGATCGGCCCCGCGACGGTCTTGGTAGCGGACAACGCAGCCGGGGCCGATCCGCTCTGCCCTGGGCTGGCATGTGGCTGCCCCGTTGGGGCGTGACGGCTTCCAGCGACAATGACGCGTCACCGTGGTTGCCGCCCGCCACGAATGTCGTCGCATCAACAATGGGCGTGTGGCGGCGAGAAGTTCGTCACGCGCCACGTGCCACTGGCTCGCGCCGTTTCGCACGCTGAAAAGGCTCGCGCACAGCCGCAGCTCGTCGAATCCGCGCAAGGATGGGAGGGGCGTGCCACTGTGTGCGAAGACGCGTCTGGCCGAAGGCGAACGCGGAACGGGAGGAGAGCGTGTTCCAACAGGCCGCCGCTCAAGGCACGCAGTGCGAGGCGAGGTCCCGGTCGCTACCGGGGCGGCGGACTCGATGGGACGTCGGTTGCCGCTTCGCACTGCGTGCCTTGAGCGGCGGCTTGCTGGAGAACCTTCTCGCTATGAGGGCTGTTCGCTCGCGGCAATGCGCGTCTCCGCACCCTGATGGGATGTCGATTGCCGCTTCGCACTGCGTGCCTTGAGCGGCGGCTTGCTGGAGAACCTTCTCGCTATGAGAGGTGCTCGCTCATCGCAATACGCGTCTCCGCACACAGTGGCACGTGGAACGGAGCCCACCGGTATATGAGCTGATGGCGATGCCGCCGAGCATGGGGATCGAGGCGTACGGCGGGGGGTGGCCATTGCCCGTCCCGCTCGTCGGCTTCACGTGACGCGCCGCCCGTGGCGACGGAAGTGTGACATTATGATGGCAGTGATTTTCAAGCGACCTCGGACCGCCTTGCGATCGCAGTCCGCGCGATATGCGCCAAAGGCGCCTCAAAATGCCAAGAAGCTGTCACAACACCCTCGGAAAGAAGCGGCCCAACGCCTCCGCGCCGCCCCACCCGTGGCCGATCGAGCCACCTTCCGACGTCAATTCCCACTGACACGCTTCTGACAGCCTCCCGGCGGGCCGTTTACTTGCGCCATGGAATATAGAGTGCCCGCCCGTCTCGGGCCTCTTCGCCGCCGCCCACCGCACTCTCACCGCCCGTCACCCGGGATGCCTTTGGGTCTGCTTGCAGGCTATTCGCCGATTCTAGGGGTCTAGGGGTCTAGGGGTCTAGGGGTCTAGGGGTCAAGCGACTCCACCCAAGAACCGCGCCTTTTCCCGCGGCGCATCGTGCCAAGACTCACTTATCGCCATCCTCTGCGGCACAACGCTCTTGCTTGCTGCCTCTCCGGTCGTCGGATCTGCACTCGTACCTTGGGCATCCAGGCCGCAAAAGACCGAAAACGCGACACCCGAATCTCGCCCGACCAGCGCACCCGGATGGAGTTTTTGGGAAGGACAACCGTCATGACGAAAATAGCCGTGTTCTTGATTTGCTTGGGATTACGAATGGAACCTACTTTTCGGATGGCCTCGTACACTTCACGCCTCTGTAGGTCGTCCCAGGGCCCCAATCGAAGATTGTGAGCTTCTCCTTATCTACGATCCGCGTTTCAAGCACGTCGAGATTAACAAGAGTACCGCCGGTGACGCAGACACGCCTGCAGGTTGTGTGGTCAAGGAAACCGGCCAAATCGCCCTCAGAGTAGTCGCTCAGATGAAGATGAAGCACTTCCAGACGAGGCAAACCGTTGAGACGATGAAGCTCGCCGGAGAGATCGGTTCGCCGAATGGTCAAGTACTCGAGGCCAGGAAGGAAGAGGCACGCATCGACAATGTCTTCCCCAGGTATATCATGTAGTCCAAGTTCGATCTTGCGAAGATGGTGAAGTGCCCGAAGCGAGCAGAAGCCATCTTGTCGAATGTCAGACTGGTACACGTCGAGTTCGCATATGTTCGGGAATTTGGAAACCAGCAGAAGGCATGTCTCAAGGGTCAAGCCGCGCGCAGACTGAATGTGCAGCGTTCGTACCTGAGGGTTTCGCGGAACGTTCGCCAGCACCTCAGGAGACCACGTCGCGCCCCAAATTGACAATTCCCTGACACTCTTGACGCGTGCGCACCGGGACAGAAACCTCACCAACCGGTCTGAATCCAACCAGCCGACGTGAATCGATACGGGATCTCCATCTTGAGGGTTCTCGATCAAACCGCCATTAGCCGACCACAGATCGGCACCAACGCCGAGCTCGTCCTTGATCGCGAGGATTGCCGCGTTTCTTGCCGCAACATCGGCGCAATAGCGAGCAAAGACTGCCAGGACAACGGCAATGCACGACAGTAACAGGAAAAACGACCTTAGACTGAACTGATACAGAGGCTTCACCGTGGTCTCCGACCGGGAGAGGGCCGCCAATCCGGAAACGGAGGACAACCGTCGTCCCAAGCCGGTTTGAGCCCGGTGCCCAGGCAAACCCCGCGACAAGCGAAGCATTCTTGCGCCTCCACGCACTTGTCGCGGTCGCCAGCTCCATCGTACAGGTACTCGCACATGTTACGCGCAGGACCCACATTTCCGGCAAGGCATGCGCGGCAGTTCGGTATCGTCGCGGGGAGAGGTGTCGGAAATGGTGGCAACGGACCGACGAGATCTGGTTTGTCCTTGTTAGGTTTGCAGAGTTTGTCCTTCACGTGCTGTTCACACTTGTCCAGTCCGTTGATGAGCATTCCGATCCACCATTGTTCGTGATAGTACAATAGTTGTCCATCTGGACCGCTCATGCCCAGGCAAATGATGCACCTATCGGGAGTTGGCCACGTGGTGCCTCCGCCCCCACACTCGCCGCATGATATGAGCGGGCCAAGTGAGTCAATTAACTCACGATACCTCCGCGGAATCCGGTCGTTTGTCGGGATGCTCTGGATGAACTGCGGACAATTCATCCCGATCGGTGGAGGTTGGCCGGGATCCTCACAATCGAAGTGCCGCCTCCCGGAAGGATCCACCTTGTTGGGTGCAAAATACGCACGATACAAGCTTTGACCTTCCTGATACCACAACGCATCACGACTCCCAAATGTTCCCAGCATCGCGTGATACGTCCGATGCCTTCTCTATCATATGACGCGGTGTTGTCACCAGGTGAGCTCGCGCCCTGGGATTTCAGGGGTTTTCGTGCGCGGGCCGTGCGGCGGACGGGTTTTCGGGTTCCTCGCGCGCCCGCGCGCGAGGGCAAATAGCTTGTCAAAGAACTGGCCGTCATTGTAGCGGAAAGCCAGGAGGTGTGGCAACAAAAAAAGGGGGAAATTCCGGCCGGGCGGCCGGTGGCTA
>VGYL01000866.1 GCA_016872975.1 Planctomycetota bacterium | reverse complement strand
CATCTCGCTGCTGTCGGTGGGTAGCTTCAGCACGCTCAGGTCGTCCAGCCACATCCGATGGTTGTTGATGTGGACCGTGCCGCCCTGGAAGCTGTAGTTCGCCTGATGGCTCTGCAGGAGACGGGCGGTGGTCGTTTTGGACTGGGCCCGCAGAAGCATTGGACCCTGGGGCCCTTCGGGGAAGTAGTACCAGTATTGCCCGTAGGCCGTGCTCGGCGCCGCATACGGACTGCTGACACGGGAGTTTACACCGACCACGGCCGAGGGGACGAACGTGGGTTCGAAGTCCGAGGTCGTCACCACGGTGCCGACCGTCAGGGCGCCCGCCGCGGCGAGAGAAACGATCCCGGTCGCACTGGTGGCCAGACCCGCGACGCTGGCGGCCAGGCCGACTTCCAGGGCCGCCGCCGGGACCGTCAGTTGAGCCGCGGCCGCCTTGCTCGGCGCGGTCATCTTGCCGAAAACGATCAAGGCGGCCAGCAGCGACCCCCTGCCGAAGCCATTGCGCACCAGCTCCTTCTGCAGAGCCCTCTTCGCCCTCACGAAGAGCATGCGGATGCTGAATTCGTTGCAGCCCATCGATTCGGCAATATCGCTATAGGCCATGCCGTCGTAACACCGCATGACCAGGACGGCCTTGTGCCGGGTCCGCAGCTTCTGCATGGCGCTCGAGACGATTTCTTTCAGTTCTTCTCCGACCAGGTCCTCGAATCCCTCCTGCCGCTGTTGCAGCGACTCGCGGCGTCTCTCTTCGGAGGCCGCCGCCCGCCGCATGCTTCTCTCGGTTCGGTAGTGCCGGTGCAGCTTATTGGTCGCAATCCCGTACAGCCAGGGCCAAAACCGGTCGGTTTTTTGCAGCTTGCCAAGTATCTTGCACATTTCCAACAAGCTCTCCTGAACGATTTCCTGCGTCAGATCGTCCTTTTGAGTAAGGCGGTAGACATACACCCGCAGTCTCTCCCTGGATATCTCCGCCAGTCTGTTCAAGCTCGGTTTATCTCCCTGCTGAGCCCGCTCGACCAACTCGATCTCACTTGCCTGCCGATCCATACTGTGCTTCGTGATGTTTTCCATCGTTACCATTGTGCAAATAGGTGCCGTTTGCCACTGTCAGTGTAACACTTTTTTTCCCGGCGCCGGCAGCATTTCGACGATTATCGCTGTAAGTCCTTGCATTTCATGGTTTTGCGATATGAGGGAGATTGCGGGGAGGGGCCTGGTTCAGACCCGGGTAACAGTCTGGGTGGGTGGCAGCGGCAAGGCCGAAGGCTTTGCGCAGGTCTTGCCGATGGCGGACAAGCAAGACCATCGGCAAGCTCCGAAGACTACGCTTGCCGCTGCCACCCGCTCTCTGTTACCCGAAAAGACTGTTTCTTGAACCAGGCCCGGGGAGGGCCTGGTTCAGACCCGGGTAACAGTCTGGGTGGGTGGCAGCGGCAAGGCCGGAGGCTTTGCGCAGGCCTTGCCGATGGCGGAGGAGCAAGACCATCGGCAAGCTCCGAAGACTGCGCTTGCCGCTGCCACCCGTTCTCTGTTACCCGAAAAAGCTGTTTCTTGAACCAGGCCGCGGGGAGTTTATAAAGCAACCGGCCGGAGTCGCCGATACAGGGAATCTGAGGAGTTATACGTACTTGGTGTCACTGCAAGGGGCCCCGATGATGTCTGAATCTGAAAGCAGTTATGCCCAAGTCGCCAGCATCGGCCATCGCGAAAGCGTCAAAGCGGCCGCGGCGAAGATGTTCTCCCGCAACGTCGGCTGCCTGATTGTCACCGATGAGAGCGGCAAATTTATCGGACTGGTGACCGAGCGGGATATCTCCCGCCACGTCGCCGTCTCGCCCGACAGCGGGGCGGGAGTCCAAGTGTCTCAGATCATGACCGATCAGGTGGTCTCCTGCCCCCCGGGAACTACTACCGGTGAGGCCCGCAAGATCATGGCCGAGCATCGCATCCGCCACCTGCCCATCGTGGACAACGGCACCGTGGTCGGCATCCTGTCGGCCCGCGATCTGATGGGACAGCAGCTCCTGGAGGACCGGGCGGCGGCGGCGGAGGTCGCCATGCTCTCCAAGTGCCTCAAGAGCATCGACCTGGCGGAAGCGGCGGAGATCGTCGCGGCCGAGGCGCCGAAGCTGTTCGACGCCGCCAACTGCGTTCTGTGCCTGTTTCCGCAGGGCGACCGCGGCCGCGAGCCGGAATTGGTCAGCTCGAACCGCTGCCCGTGCGTGGCAGGCCGCAGGAAGAGCCCGCAGGGGATTGAGGATACCGTGTCGGAGGATAACTACCTGGACGCCGAGGTCCCGGTGGAATGCCGCGTTCCCGGGGGCCAGCCGCCGCGGTTGATCCTGCCGCTGGATATCGTGGGCCTGCCCGAGGCGGCTTCGGGCAAGGAGAAGAGGCTTTCGGGCTACCTGTGCATGTGCGGCCTGGCGCCGGCGAACACCGCCAACCGCGAGCTGATCCTTTACAAGGCCCGCTTGACCCGGGAGATCGTCATCGCCCATCTGACCAACGCGACCCGCTACCAGCAGGCCCGGCTCACCTCGCTGACCGACCCGCTGACCGGCATCGGCTCGCGCCGGCTGCACGAGGACAAGCTCCACGAGGAATTCGACCGGGCCCGGCGGTACAAGCGGCCGTTTGCCATCGCGATCATCGATCTCGATCACTTCAAGATGATCAACGACGTTCTGGGCCATGCCATCGGAGACGAGGCGATCCGCAAGGTGGCGGACTGCATCCGCCAGGAGAAGCGGGGGCCGGATATCGTTTCCCGCTACGGGGGCGACGAGATGGTCCTGCTCTTGCCCGAAACCAAGGCCGTGGACGCCACGATCCTGCTGGAGCGCATCCGGGCCAAGGTGCAGTTGATCTGCCTCGAACAGGGGATGGCGCTGTCGGTGAGCTGCGGCATCGCCGAGAGCCTTCCGGATACCGATCAAGCGCCCGGGGACGTGATGCGCCGGGCGGATCTGGCCCTGTACGAGGCCAAGAACGCCGGCCGCAACTGCGTCAAGGTCTGGGACGAGGGCATGACCCGGCTGATCAACGCCGGCGAGCTGGAGATCGAGCGGATCAAGCGGCTCCAGCGGCGGATCATGGGCCTGTCCGAGAAGGCGGAGAAGGTGTTCATGGAGAGCATCTGGAGCCTGGTCCAGGCCCTGGAGGCCAAGGACACCTACGCCCGCAAGCACTCGGAGAACGTGGTCGCCTATGCCGTCGGGATCGCCCGGACGATGGAGCTGGGACCCAAGTACGTGGACCTGATCCACCGGGCGGCCATGATCCACGACATCGGCAAGATCGGCATCCCC
>VGYL01000865.1 GCA_016872975.1 Planctomycetota bacterium | reverse complement strand
GCGAAGCCGGCCGGCTCGACCATGGTGATCTGCTCTTCGCCGTAATCGCCGTCGAGGGCCAGGGCACTGACCGCGCCCGGGGCCTTTCGCAGCACCGTCTTGCCTGGGACGCCCCGCACCGTCACGCGGGACCGCAGGTGCAGGGAATCGTACATGGTGTATTCGCCCTCGCCGATCTCGACCACGCCGCCCCCGAGGCCCGCGACGTAGTCCACGGCGGCCTGTAACACGCGATTCGTGTTCCCGATCAAGTCCGCATCCGCCTGGCCGACCTTGAGACGTGGCAGTTCGGCCATTTGTGAGTGCATGGCCCGGGGCAGTTGCTGCTCTTCCGGGCGGGGCGAGAAATCGCGGACCTGAGCCGCGGCATGGTGCGATCCGCACGTACAGACAATGAGAATGCTGAGAAGCGAGATGACCGTCTTGTGTGCCATCGCTGACCTCCTGAAGGATCTTCTTCGTGGCGAGGGTACGCTGTCCTTGCGTGTCGTGGGCATCCTGCCCGCGGTCCGAGGGCGCGACGTCCGCGCCACTTGGTCCACACGCCAAGTCGCCCGTGATTATGCGAGAGCTGGTCGCCGTTGTCAATGCTGCAAAACCGTCGCCAAGGTCGGAGACCTTGGCGATGCCACCCATCGAGAATCCCCTCGGCATGTCGGTGCGAGCGCGGCAAAGAATGTCATTGCGAGCGGAGCGAAGCAATCTCCTGCCTGGCATGTGAGCGATTGAGATTGCTTCGTCGCTGCGCTCCTCGCAATGACATGGGGGCCGACTGAGCGACCCGGCGTTCGGCCTGGTCACTGGTGGACATGCGCTTGACAATCGCGGCGGCATGGAGTACACGAGGCCACAAAAGCCCTGGAGATCATCATGGCGGCAAGAGATATCGTGCGTATGGATGAACGCGGGTTGGAGGACTGGCTCAGCGAGCCGGTGGCGGCAACCCGGGCGATGCTGGCGAAGCCCCAAGGCGATGTCGCCGTGCTGGGGGCCGGCGGGAAAATGGGACCGACTCTGGCCATGATGCTGAAGAAGGCCGCTCCTCAGAAGACCGTTTACGCCGTGTCGCGCTTCAGTGACAAAGCGGCGCGGCAACGGATCGAGGAATGCGGGGTCAAGATCGTCGAGGCGGATCTTCTCGATGAAACGGCCTATGGCCGCCTGCCCGACGTGCCCCATGTCTTCTATCTGGCGGGCATGAAGTTCGGCGCCTCCGGCAATCAGCCGCTCACGTGGGCGATGAACGTCCACATGCCCGCGCTCGTGGCGCAGCGATACAAGGCATCCCGGATCGTTGCCCTCTCGACCGGCAACGTGTATCCGTTCACCGGGATTCAAAGCGGGGGGGCGCGCGAGCAGGATGCATGCGATCCCGTCGGCGAGTACGCTCAGTCGTGTCTCGGCCGCGAGCGGATGTTCCAGCACTTCTCGCAGCGGTTCGGCACGCCGGTCACGCTGATCCGGCTCAACTACGCGAATGAGCTGCGCTACGGCATTCTCGTCGACCTGACCCTCAAGGTCCTGCACGGCGAGCCGATCGACGTGACGATGGGCGCGGTCAACCTGATCTGGCAGGGCGACGCCAACAACTACATCATTCAAGCCCTCGGCCTCACGGCGAGTCCGCCGGCGATTCTGAACGTCACGGGGCCGGAGACGCTTTCCGTCCGCGATCTCGCCGGCCGGATCGGCGAAGTGCTGGGCAGAGAGCCGCAGTTTGTCTCGCAGGAGGCCGCCACGGCGTTGCTTTCCAATGCCGCGCATTGCTGTGGTCTCTTCGGACCGCCGGCGACGAGTCTCGACGAGATGATCCAGTCCATCGTGCCGTGGGTCGCCGCCGGCAAACCGGTGTTGAGCAAGCCCACCAAGTTCGGCGTCCGCGACGGCCGGTTTTGAAAAGGATCGACGTGGCGAGGGCATCTTGCCCTTGCGTGTCGCGGGCATCCTGCCCGCGGTCCGCGGGCGGGACGCCCGCGCCACACTGTCTGTAACGACCGTTTTGAAAGGGCACCCTGATGACCAAGCCGAGTGTCTTCCGTAGACTCCGAGAGGGCTGTGTCATTCCCGCGCACCCGCTGGCCTTGACTCCCGCGAACAAGCTCGACGAGCGCTGCCAGAGGGCCTTGACGCGGTATTACCTGGCCGCCGGCGCCGGCGGTGTGGCGGTCGGTGTGCACACGACTCAGTTTGCCATCCACGACCCGAAGGTGGGATTGTATAAGCCCGTCCTGGAACTGGCGGCCCGGACCGCCGCCCAGTCTGTCCGGTCCGCGCGTCTGGAGCCGCCCATTCTGGTCGCCGGCGTGGTGGGCAACACGTCCCAGGCCGTCCGCGAGGCGCAACTGGCGGTGGAATTGGGCTACGACCTCGGCCTGCTCTCCCTGACCGCCTTGCGCGGCAAGTCCATCGATGAGTTGATCGACCACGCCCGGCAGGTGGCACAGGTCATTCCCGTCATGGGCTTCTACCTCCAGAGCACGATCAGCCACATGGTCCTGCCGCAGGAGTTCTGGTCCCGGCTGGTCGAGATCCCGAACGTGCGGGCGATCAAGATCGCGCCGTTCCATCGCTACCAGACGCTGGACGTGCTGGAGGCGGTGGCCCGGTCCGGGCGAAAGGACGAGATCGCCCTCTACACCGGCAACGACGACAACATCATCGTCGATCTCGCCACGCGCTACGTCTTCCAGACCCCCCAGGGCGAAGTGTCGCTCCGCATCGTCGGCGGCTTGCTCGGCCAGTGGGCCTGCTGGACGGAAAATGCGGTCAGGCATCTCCACATGATCAAGGAGATGCACCGAGTGGAGAGCATGGTCCCGCCGGAGATCCTGACGCTGGCGAGCCAGATGACCCTGGCCAACAAGGCGCTCTTCGACGCCGACAACAATTTCGCCGGCTGCATCCCCGGCATTTCCTACGTCCTGAAGCAGCAGGGCCTGATGAGCCACATCGGCTGCCTGGACCCCGCCGACCGGCTTTCCCCGGGCCAGACCCAGCAGATCGATCACATCGTCCGGCACTATCCGCACCTGATGGATGACGAATTCATCAAAGCCAATCTGGACACCTGGCTCTCTTCGTGACAGAATAGGCCCATCAGACCGCCCCAGGCGGGTGAGAGGTCGGCATGAGTGATGTCACGCGTATCCTGAACGCGATCGAACGGGGGGACGCGGGGGCCACGGACGAGCTTTTGCCTCTGGTCTACGAGGAGCTGCGCGTTCTGGCGGCCCAGAAGTTGTCCCAGGAGCCGCCGGGCCAGACGCTGCAGGCGACGGCGCTCGTGCATGAAGCGTATCTGCGGCTGGTGGGAGAGGGG
>VGYL01000864.1 GCA_016872975.1 Planctomycetota bacterium | reverse complement strand
TCGTTATAACCGACGACAAGCACGAAGTGCCCACCCGCATAGCCATACCCACGATTCGGAAGGCGACCCGCCCACACTGCGACAACTACGGGGCGCCCAGCATCGATCTCCTGCCGTATCCTCTGCAGCGTCCACCCTGAGGCCCTGTAGGTATTCGGACAGTTGTTGACCGCCCTCCCTGCTCGTTCCAGGTCGCTGGTGCTGCTCCCCCCGGGAAGGCAGTTGTCGATGTCCGACTTCCCCAGGAATTGATTGATGCGCCGGATGTAGACCACCTGATTCAAGACGGCGTTCCATAGATATGCACAGGCCATGTTGAGCGAAGCGGGCCCACAGGACATCGTCAGGGACCACGAACCCGGAGGTACCTGCGGCCCAAACATTACGCTTAGCGTCCGCGCGGCGAGGATCTTCAGACTTCCCTCCTCTGCTTGGACGCTGGCGCAGTACTCTGCTTGTTCTGCGGCGGAGAGTCGTTCGACGCCAAGGTCTGCGCTTCCGGAGGTCGTCATGCCCTCGACCGCTTCCGCGGGAACGATGCCATCCCCCTGCACGCGGTCGCCGGGTCGAACGGGGTCATGTGAACACCCTTGAACCACTAGCTGGGCCAGCAACAGAACCAGAAGAATGGGGAACCAAGCACGCCTCAGCCATGCGGCCAGGCTTGTGTGGAGATTCTTCACTTCCGGGACCCTCCTTTACGTAGTCATCCCATCGGACCTGCTCAGCGCGGCGGGCTCTTCTTGCCCGCCTTGATGCGTCTCTGACCATCCATGTCGCAGTAGGGGATCCCACGTTTGCTCTTTTCTCAGCCGGGCTACCTGGCTCTACCGCGCCGCAGGAGGACGATCGGTTGGGCCGTGTCCATGTCACCGACCTCTTGCTCCGGCGTCTTTTCATAGGGCGCTTTCGGTGCTACGATCTGCACCATAGATTCGGCCAGGGCGTTGGAGGAACGCGCTCTTAGCATCAGAATCAAAGTGCTCGGTCCGGATCACCCCGATGTGGCGCAGAGCCTGCGGGCCCTCGCCAACCTACGCGACGAAGAAGGTGACTACGAGGCAGCCAAACTCCTATATCGGCGGGCACTAGACCTACATTCCGCACTTCGCGGGCGTCATTTGCTGATCGCGGAACACACTTTCTGACAGTCACTTGCGGCGATCTTCAGCCTTCAGGATGCGCACGGTTTGAGTTTCCCAGGCGCGCAGCAGCCTACGGACCTGGCGGTGATTGCGGATCGCGACTCGTAGGACTCGGGCCTGTTGAGGTGTGACCATCCGGTGTACCTGTCGGCCGCCCTGCATGGAGCCCCATTCGTAGTACGGTCCATGGCGCGCCTGCTCATCGTGCGCGCATCGGCAGCCGGCCTTGCCACAGACCTTCCAGCGCTTCACCAGCGTTCCTGAGCACAGGTCGTCCAGGGCCGCGATGCGCTGCTTGATCCGAGTGATCTTGGCCCGGGCCGCAGTGCGGATCCTCTCCGGAGGGGCGTGCGACATTTCTTCTTGACTCCTTCACTTCTGTCGCTGATATTAGCGCCAGAATGAGTCCCACGCAAGGGCCAAATCGGGAGGGTGGGTTCACCCTGCGAACCGATCGGCTGGGGCCGCTGCCGCTGGTCAACCACTTCGCCGCGCGGCTGGGGATCGAATCCCTTCTGGAGAAGCACGTCCCGACCGAAGATCGGCGCGTGCGGCTGCCCTACGCCCGGGCGCTGGGGGTGCTGCTCCGCTCCCTGGTGGTCGAGCGCGAACCGATCTATCGGCAGCAGGAGACGGTGCGCACCTTCGCCCCGGCCGCCTATGGGCTCAGCGCGGGCGAGGTCGAAGCGCTGGCCGACGACCGCATCGGACGCGCCCTGGACCGGCTCTTCCAGGCCGACCGGGCGGCGTTGCTGACCGAGGTCGTGGTGGCGATGGCGCGGCGCTTCGCGGTGTGTTTGGATCGGCTCCACAACGACTCGACGACCATCCGCTTCTGTGGCCAGTACCGGGCGGCACGGGGCCGCCCGCTCCGCGGCCGGCGGGCTCCGTGCATCACCTACGGCTATTCCAAGGACCATCGCCCGGACCTGAAGCAACTGCTCTTCTCGCTCACCACGAGCGCCGACGGCGGCATTCCGGTCCAGTTCCGGTGCTGCGACGGAAACACCAACGACTCCGCGACCCACATCGAGACCTGGGAGGTGCTGCGGGCGGTAGCCGGCCGGGCTGACTTTCTCTATGTGGCCGACTCTAAGCTCTGCACTCGGGAGAACATGGACTACATCGATCGCCGGCGGGGACGCTTCGTCACCGTGCTGCCCCGCATGCGGCTCGAAGACGCTGAGTTCCGCAAAGCCGTCCAGACCCAGCCCCCCGCCTGGGAGAAGGTCTGGGATCGACCGAATCCCAAGAAGAAGGGGGGGGTGCGGGATCGCTGGTACGTCGTCCGGGCGCCGCTGCCCTCGCGCGAGGCCTGGCCGGTCGTCTGGGTCTTCAGTACTCTCTTGGCGCTGCGCCAGGAACATACCCGCCGCGAACAGCTCGCCGCTGCCCTCGACGCGTTGCGGGAGCTCAAAGCCCGTCTGGCGCGTCCGAAGTCACGGATCCGCAAGCCGGCCGAGGTGGACAAGCAGATCCAGCGCATCCTCGGGCGCCACCGCGTCGGCCGCTACCTGAAGGTGCGGCGCACCGTCCGCGAGGAACACCGGTTCCGTGCCATGCGCCGCGGCCGGCACGGACCCGAGACGCCCTACCGCAAGCTCACCCGCCGCTGGCCGGACCTGGAATGGACGCTCGACGAGGACGCCATCGCCTACGACCGCAAGAGCGACGGCATGTATCCGCTGCTGACCAACGACAAGACCCTGACTCCCGCCCAGGTGCTCGAAGCCCACAAGGGCCAGCCCACCATCGAGAAGCGCTTCGAGCAGACCAAGACCGTCCACGAAATCGCCCCCGTCTTCCTCAAGAACGAAGGCCGCATCGAGGCGCTCTTCACCCTCTACTTCCTGGCCCTATTGCTCCAGGCCCTGATCGAACGGGAACTGCGCCTGGCTATGAAACGCCATCGCATCTCAGAACTCCCGCTCTACCCCGAAGAACGACGCTGCCGGCGACCGACCACCGAACAAGTCCTCCGCCTCTTCAGCCACGCCGAACGCCACGTGCTCCTGCGCCGAGGACGGGTCGTCCAGATCTTCCATCCCCCCTTGACTCCCCTCCAGCGGCAGATCCTTCAGCTCATCGGCGTCACCGAGAGCGCCCTCCGTCCACCCCTCTGATATTGGAGCGTCAAACCATGCGGAGAAGTGCGGAATGTAGGACGAGGTAGAT
>VGYL01000863.1 GCA_016872975.1 Planctomycetota bacterium | reverse complement strand
ATATTACTCCTTCGATCCGATTGCCTTCCTCTATACAAGGCACCGGGCCGAAGGGCGGTAACGGAACAATCAGCGCAGGACGCGCGACACGGAGGTTCGCCCGGGAAGGGGGCTGGTTGGAGAATGGTCTGCGCTTTGCCGGCGGTCGGCGCGGATCGTGGGTCCCGTGCGTTCTGGGTTGTGAGTAAGCCTGCACCCCGCGCGACGCCGGACGCACGACGAACCGAACCGAGCCTTCGTCGGGCATTACCCGATCCTTGCCGCGACGGCCGGCATCAATTCCGACCGTAGCCCAGCATGAGCGTCAGAAGGACCGCGATCTGCAGTAGGATGATTACCGAATCCACCTGGCTTTTCCACGTTATCACGAGATCTGGCAGACTAAGCAAAACATAGCAATTGATCGAGCCGCGGGGGAGCCGGGCCGGCACTTTTTTTTGTGCGAAGTCTCCCTCGGGGCCGGGAGGGGCCCGATAACTACACCGGGCCGCTGCGTGGAGTCGTCGTCTGTCGTCCAACGGTATGATTGATGTCTTGCACTGGACGGTCGCCTGGGGTATGCTGAGAGCCCGAAGAGGGCTGCCCGGAGGCCGTGTTCTGCCGCCGGGCGCCTGGATACGAATGTCGGGAGGGCGTGACGCATGAAGCTGGCCTTGCTGATTCTGGCTGTAACCGTGAATGCGGTGGTCCAACCGCAGGGAGCCCCCTGGGGAGCGTCGAATCCGGCCGTCGAACGGCTGGTCTCGTCGGGCCCGGACGACGCGCGTACCCAGCCGGTCTCGGCCCCTTTGCCCAGGGAATCGATGGATCTGGCATCGATTCCGTACCGGATCGTCTACTGCACGTACTGTCTGACCGAGGGCAAGCGGAACTGGGAGCTGTATCGGATCAACGCCGACGGCACCGGGCAGACGAATCTGACCAATACGCCGGACGTGGATGAGATGTACCCGCACGTCTCCCACGACGGCAAGAAGATCTGCTTTGTGACCGACGAAGGCCGGGGCCGCGACAAGGTCCGCCACGTCTACTACATGAACATCGACGGCAGCGAGCGGGTCCACGTCGCCGCCTATGGACGCGATCCCTGCTGGAGCTTTGACGGCCGGAGCATCGCCTATCTCAACGACGAGTTCAAGCGCTTCAGCCGCCGCGAGTACGCCACCGCGGGGCTCTCCTTCTATCATCTCGACAACAACTGGCGCAGCCGCCATCCCAACGACAAGCTGGAGCATCTGTACGCCATCTGCTGGTCGCCGGACGGCAAGTGGTT
Source organism: Planctomycetota bacterium (assembly GCA_016872975.1). Lineage (GTDB taxonomy): Bacteria > Planctomycetota > Phycisphaerae > Sedimentisphaerales > Anaerobacaceae > PLanc-01. The sequence goes on along the minus strand of VGYL01000863.1, from coordinate 2,055 downwards.
TGTCGCCGCCGTGGAAGGCGGAATGGGCTACAGCGACGCCATCATTGCCTTCGAGGCGTTCGGCACGAGAGTCTTCGATCTGGCCCAGTGGGGGGTCAAGGGTTGCCGTCCCGATCTTAGCGCCGACGGCGCCAAGATGGTCTGGGGCGAGACCGACTGGAACCTGCGGATCGGGGACATCGACCTCAAGGCCGCGGAGCCGAAAGTCACGAATGTCCGCGATCTGGTCCGCTGCGCCCAGAAGTACAAAGTCTACCACGTCGATATTTCGCCGGACAGCCGGCACATCGTGTTCAGTTACGGCCCGTGGGCCGGCGGCCAGCAGGTCGGCGGCATGGCCGAAGGCTGGAACCTCTGCGTCGGCGATCTGAACGGCAATTGGGTCCAGATCACCACCGACGGCAACCACAACAAGGAGCCCGATTGGGTGCCCGTGCATTGATGATTGATGATTGATGATTGGAAGAGGGATGCGTCCAGGCCACCGCCCTGGCGCTGGCCCGTGTAGTTTCCTGGAGAGATCGGGAGGACGAATATGACGCGGCAATCTGTCGTAGGGAGGCATGGTTTGTTGTATGCGGCACTCTCTCTGACGTTTATCCTTCTTGTCGGCGGGCGCGCGGGGTCCGCAGAGAAATCGCTGCGCCCGGGAGAGGGGATTGACCTCAAGAGCATTCCGTACCGGATTGTGTACGAATCGCTCCGGCAGACCGAGGGCAAGGAGAACTGGGAGCTGATCCTGATCGACGCCGACGGCTCCAACATGGTCAATCTCACGAAGACGCCCGACGTCAGCGAGATTTACCCGCACGCCTCGCCCGATGGCACGAAGATCTGCTTCGAAGGTGAGGAGGGCGACGGAAAGGAGAAAGTCCGCAGCGTCTACTACATGAATCTCGACGGGATGAATCGGGTGAAGGTCGCGCACAACGCCCGCCAGGCGTGCTGGAGCCCGGACAGCCGAACGATCGCGTTCCTCAAGGGGGAGTTCGAACGCTATGCGATCAACGACTACGCCACGAAAGGCGTCTATCTGTACGATCTCGAGACCGGCAGAACGACCGAGCATCCGAACGGCGCGAGCCTGCATCATCTGTACAATCTCTGCTGGTCGCCGGACGGCAAGTGGTTCGTCGCCACCGTTCACGGCGGCATGGGCTTCAAGCACGCGAATCTCATGTTCCCGGTGGACGGCAACGACATCTTCGATCTCACCCCGTTCGGCGTCACCGGCTGCCGCCCGGACTTCAGCTTGGACGGCCGGATGCTCACGTGGGGCAAGACCGACTGGGACCTGTGCACCGCCACGCTCGATCTCGCTTCCGGCAAGCCGCAGGTGACCGGCGTGCGGATCGTCATCCGTTGTGACAAAGAGCACGAGGTCTATCATACGGACTGGTCGCCGGACGGCCGCTACATTGCCTTCAGCTACGGCCCCAAGGCGAACGAAATGGGCGCGGGCCGGGCCCCCGGCTGGAACATCTGCGTGGCCGATCTGACGGGCCAATGGGTGCAGGTCACCACCGATGGCCATCACAACAAAGAGCCCGACTGGGTGCCAAGGAATTGATGATGGTCGAAGGCCAGAACCGGCGATCCAATTCGAAATCCGAAACCCGAAATCCGAAACAAGTTCCAATGTTGAAAATTCAAAACGTGTCAGCGCGAGCGCCGCGGCGTAATCTCCGAGTATGCGGTTCGAGATTGCTTCGTCGCTGCGCTCCTCGCAATGACATGAACCGGGCTGGACCGGCGCCAGCGGTGTCTGCCGGTAGACAGACGTTTTGGTCATTGAGATTTTGGATTTTGGATTTGTTTGGGATTTGGGATTTGGGATTTGGGATTTCTTCCCCGCTTCGCGCCTCCGTGGTCATGGGTGTGCTCATGCTGGTGGTTCTGTCCGGTTGCCGCCGGCCGGGAGAAGCAGGGGCCGTATCGCCCCGGATCATCACCACCCCGAGCGGCATCGAGATGGTCCTCATCCCCGGCGGGTCCTTCGAGATGGGCAGCGATAGGGGCTCGCCCGACGAAGCCCCGGTGCACCGGGTGACGCTG
>VGYL01000862.1 GCA_016872975.1 Planctomycetota bacterium | reverse complement strand
GAAGCTCCTCGCAATGACATACTTGGGCACCCTATGTCATTGCGAGCGAGGCTCGCCGAGCGCGGCAATCTACCACCATAGTCGCGGTACTTGTGAAATGCGGTACTACGAGGATGGGAGAAGGTAGGAAGGTAGGAGCGATCTCTCAGCGTCTTACCCTCCTACCTTCTCACCTTCCTACCTTCTTACCTTCCTCTTCCGGTGCTCGCACGGGCGGCCGGTCTGCGCGGGTACCGAAATTTTTCTCTCGAAGGGCCGTTACAAAGAACGATGGGTAGGGCACTGTAGGGTAAAGCCCAATCGAGTCCGGACCGTTCGGGGGGTAAGGCCTTGGGGTGAGGCAGGGAGGCCGGGGTGTTATGACCGAAAGCCGTGGGCGACATGGTTATTCTTCTGCCTGTTCGCGGGCGGTGACAGGAGGAGTCGTATGGGGTGGGTGAATAGGAATCGGGTTCTGTATCCAGTGGTCATCTGTGTCCTTCTGGGGGCGATCGACAGCGGCCTGGCCCAAACCGAGCGGGCGGTCTCAACCAACCTGCGGGGCAATCTCGTCGATGCGGCCGGCCAACCCGTCGCGGGTGTGGGCGTTCGGTTGTACCGCGAGACGTATGGGGGCCCGTTGTACTCGCGCACGCGGGAGCCCGCCGGAGACGCGGTAACCAGGGCGGATGGATCGTTCTCCTTCGGTGTGCCGGCCGGCCAATACCTCGTGCAACTTGCCGCGTCGGAGGATCAGGTGGCCGAGTGGGTCGCGGCCCCGGTCATGGTCCAACTGGTGCCGGGACAGATCGCGACCGTCACCATCGAAGTCCACCGGGGGGGACTTCTGGAAGTGGTGGTCTTGGAGGCCCCGGGCCATAAGCGGCTCCCGCAGGCACGCGTGGATCTTCGCGAGGCCGCAGGCGACTCGCCCGTCGCCGTGGTCTCCGACGCCGGCGGCACGGCCCGGGTCCGCCTGATGCCGGGCCAATACGAGCTTCGTGACGTCCTGGGCGAGGGGTACACCTACGAAGGGCACCGCCAGGTGATCACCATCAAGGAAGGCGAGACCCGGCGGATCGCCGCCATTCTCGCGGCCAACGTGCAGGGTGTGGTGCGGGACCCCGAGGGAATACCCGTGGCGGGCGCGACGCTCCGGATTGTCGGCGCCGGGCGCGACGAGGTTCTGTCGGACGCGCAGGGCCGCTTCGAGATCGCCTGGAATCGACGCGGTCAATTCCGCGCGGCGACCGTATTTCACTTGGTGGCTCGGCATGAGCCGCAGAACCTCGCTGCCACAGTTGAGATCGGCCGGGACACAAGCTGGCTCGTGGTGAAGCTCCAGCCCTGCCCGGTGCTGGCCGGCCGGGTCATGGATGCCCAGGGCCGCGGGATTGGCGGCGCGTGGGTCTATGTCACCCTGGAGGTGCCCGATTGGGGCGACACCCCGCTGTGTGAAGAGCAGATCCCCACCGACGCCGACGGCGGATTCGCCCTCCGAGCCGTCCCGCCCGGAGGCTCGTATACCGTTCACGCCGCCGCCGACGCGTATGGCTGCGGCAACGCCGTCGTGTCGACCGAGACGGCCACGGACCGCCCCTGCGAGGTGGGTCCGTTGACGCTCTCACCGGCGGATCTGTCCGTCTCGGGGCGGGTCCTCGACAGTACGGGCAATCCGGTCGCCCAGGCCATGATCTACGGCTGGGGCCCGGGGCAGCCGCACAAACTCAACACGCAGACCGACGCGGAGGGCCGGTTTACTCTCGGGGGCGTCTGCGCGGGTAGGCTTCATCTCCGCGCCGACGCCCATCTGGGGGGCGGCAAACGTCTGCGGGCCCAGGGGATCGCCGAGGCCGGCGCTACCGACATCGAGATTCGCACGCGCGATCCCTTCGTCAGCTATCAATCTCCCTCCACGGTTCAGAGGCTCCGTCCTGCGCGGTAGTCCGGCTGGAGGAACTGGTTGGCCTCCGGGACGTTGGTGACCTTCAGGTTCCGGGCGTCGAAGTCCAGCTTCTTGCCGCTGCGGAGGGCGACGTTGCCCATCAGGACGAATTCCGTCAGCGGGCCCGCGGTGCCGCCGTGATAGAACAGGCTGTAGTCGCTCTCTTCGTTGAGATCGCACAATGTGGCGATGCGGACATCGGGCTCGGTGAAGAGCTGCTTCATGTTCACGATGCCCTGGCCGCCCGTGCCGATGATCGCGACGTTGACCTTCTCGCTCGGTGCGGCCTGCCCGCCGAGCACCCGGTGCGGCACGACGCTGAACGCGGCCGCCGCCGCCGCACCGCCCAGCAGTCGCCTGCGCGTGATTCCGACTTCTCGACGCCTCGAATCGCTCTTCCGGTCGCTCATGGGTGTTCTCCTGTTTCTACTGGAGTTCTGCAAAATGGTGAGTTGGGCCACGGGAAATTCCAAATCCCAAATCCCAAACAAATTCAAAAGGGCAGAAAATTCAAAATCCAAAACGGGCAGAGCCCCGTCCGTGGTTTTGGTCATTGGGATTTTGGGTTTTGGATTTATTTGGGATTTGGGATTTGGTGCTTGGGATTTGCCTCGGCATAGTTTCTCGTCACACGTCAGTTCAAAATCACTTCCTCGCGATAATCGGGCACGAGGACGTCCCAGCCGGTCTTCTCGCGGATGTACTGGCCGAAGTATCGGGCGCTCTCGGCTTCGCCGTGCACGACGAACAGCCGGCGGGGCGGCTTGGGCAGCGTGCCGAGCCAATGCAGCAGCTCGTTCTTGTCGGCGTGGCCTGAGAAGCCGGGAATCTGGACGACCCGGGCCCGGACCGGGTAGTTGGCGCCCAGGATGCGGACCTCCGGGTCGCCGTCCACGATGCGCCGGCCCAGCGTGCCGACCGCCTGATAACCGACGAACAGGATCGTGCTTTCCGACCGGGCGATGTTGTTTACCAGGTGGTGCTTGATGCGCCCGGCGGTGCACATCCCCGAGCCGGCGATGATGATCACCGTCCCTTTGAGGCTGTTGATCGCCTTCGATTCCTTCGTCGTTTCCGTGAACTTCAGATCCGAGAACTGGAATGGCGATTCCTTGAGCTGCAGCAAGCGGCGCATCTCGGCATCGAACAGATCCGAGTGCCGCCGGAACACCTTCGTGATCGCACTGGCCATGGGGCTGTCCAGGAAGACCATCAGGTGCGGGATCGTCCCGTCCAGCCGCAGGCGGTGGATGTGGTACAGCAGCTCCTGCGACCGCTCCAGGGCGAAGCTGGGCACGATGATGTTGCCGCCGCGGGAGCGGGTGCTGTTGATGGCGTCGGCGATCACGGTCCGGATGTCCGTCCGGTCGTCGTGCACGCGGTTGCCATACGTGGACTCGAGGAG
>VGYL01000861.1 GCA_016872975.1 Planctomycetota bacterium | reverse complement strand
GCATCGAGCAGGCGGGCAAATCCGTCTACGTGTATGCAGAGGCAAAGGAGATCCCAGCGTTGCTGGGCGAAGTGTCCGCGCGCGGGCTATGTATCGCGACCCGCTGCGCCTCTGAGCAGGAGGCGCGAGATCTGCTGGACCTGGTGAAAAGCCTTTCCAGACCCTGACACGGGGGTGGTTCGACTACAGACGCGTTGGCTGGCTGTGGGATGACCCGGCGCAATACGTGCCCTGGGCGGAATGGGCAACGAGACATGCCGACACCTTGCGGCTGGCGGGCGGCTTCGATCCGGTGTTCAGCCGCATCATGGACCTGTGCGGCATGGAAGCCGGCCTGATGCTCATGGCTGCCCGACCCGATCTGGTGCATGCCCTGGTGGCCCACATCGGAGCATTTCTGGAGGAGTACTACCGGCGCATCGCCGAAGCCGGGCAGGGGTACTTCGACGTTCTCTGCTTCGGCGATGACTTCGCCAGCCAGGAGAGTCTGCTGCTCAGCCCGCGTCGCTGGCGCGAGTATTTCTTGCCGTTCTGGAAGCGCCTCTTCGCTGTGGCGCATCGCCATGGCATGAAGGCGATGCTGCACAGTTGCGGCGCGGTACGGGCAGTCCTGGGCGATCTGATAGATGCCGGCTTGGACATCTTCGAAGTCGTGCAGATCACTGCCGCAAGGATGGATCCAGCCGAGCTAAAGCGTGAGTTCGGCGCGCACCTGGCGTTCTACGGCGGCATGGACACGTAGCAGATCATGCCGCACGGCCAGCCCGAAGCAGTGCGCGCTGAGGTGCGGCGGCTCGTTGACATCCTGGGGAGGGGCGGCCGCTTCATCCTGGCGACGTCGCACCTGATAATGGATGATGTGCCGGTCGGCAACGTCGTGGCGATGTATGATGAAGCGAAGGAATATGCGCCCGCGTTTATCGAGGCATGAACTCAACACCACATAAGGAGGCATCTCATGGCAAAGGTAGCACACATTGGCGCAGGGAGCGCCGGCTTCGGCAAGAATTTCCTGGCCGACTTCTTGACCCGACCCTCACTGCAGGACTCGACCCTCTGCCTGATGGACATCAATCCGGACAACCTGGAGATGATGCACACGGCAGCCAAGCGCATCAAGGCGCAGCTCAACTCGCCCGTCAAGATAGAAGCCACCACCGACCGGAAGCGGGCGTTGGACGGCGCCGACTTTGTCATCATTACCATCATATCCAACGGCTGGGAGCCGCGCCGCCGGGAGAACGAAATCCCCAGGAAGTACGGCGTCTATTCCACCAGCGGCTGCACGTCGGGGCCTTCTGGCATCTTCCGGGGACTGCGCTATATCCCGGTGATCCTGGAGATAGCGCGCGAGCTGGAGAAGGTCAGCCCCAAGGCGCTGATGCTGGACTACAGCAACCCGTCCTCCATCCTGCCCTGGGCCATCACGAAAGCCTCGCCGGTGCCTTTCCTGGGGCTTTGCCACAGCGTGCAGGGCACAGCCATGGAGATGGCGCGCATCGCTGGCATCCCCTACGAGGAGACCGGGCACTGGGCCGCCGGGATCAACCACCAGGCCTGGCTGCTACGGTTTGAGTGGAAGGGCAAGGACGCGTATCCGCTCATCTGGGAGAAAATGAAGGACCCCGAGGTCTATCAGGAGAACGTGGTCAAGTTTGAACTCCTCAAGCACTTCGGCTACTGGGTCACCGAGTCCAGCGTGCACAATGCCGAATACGTGGCCTGGTTCCGCAAGAGTGCCGAGACCTGCGCCCGCTATACCCCGGGCTACCCGCCCGAGTTCGATTGGCAGGGGCGGCACGAGCGGGGCGCCAAGACTCGTCGCGAGGCACTACGCGCCGAGATTTACAAGGAAGGCCCGTTGGAGATCAGGCGCAGCCACGAGTATTGCATCAGCATCATTGATTCCGTCGTGAGCAACGTGCCTTCGCGCATCAACGGCAACGTGCCCAACACCGGCTTGATCACCAACCTGCCCAGCGGCGCCTGCGTGGAAGTGCCGATCCTGGTGGACAACATGGGCCTGCATCCTTGTTACGTGGGTGACCTGCCCCCGCAGTTGGCCGCCATCAATCGCGCGCGCATGAGCCAGGACGAGCTGGCAGTCAAAGGCGCCCTGGAGGGGGACCGGCGGGCGGTCGAGCAGGCCGTGGCCCTGGATCCCATGACCGCGGCCGCCTGCACGCTGGACCAGATCCACGAGATGGTGGAAGAGTTGTTTGTGGCCGACGCGCCCTTCCTGCCGCAGTTCAACTAGTAGTCCGTCAACGGTCAAGTGAGGTGTTCGTAGTGGCGACTTCAGTCGCTCGTGCGCACGCAAACGACTGAAGTCGTTTCTATCAGCCCATCAGATTAGTGTTGACAGCCTACTAGGATGCACTCAAGGTGAGATACCCAGACCTGTCAGGTCTCTCGGGTCTCATCCGTGTGCGAGTTGTCGATACCCCAAGACCTGACAGGTCTCGATAGCTCGACGCCAAGGACGACCATGAACGCACGCGAGCGCTTTCACGCTATCATGAATTTCGAGCCTGTGGATCGCACGCTGTTGTGGGAGGCCGGCTACTGGGCTGACGCCGTGCGCCGCTGGCACGGTGAGGGCCTATCCCTGCGGCATCCGGTGCCCGACAGCATTCCCGGCGCAACGACGATCCAGGGCTACGTCAATATCGCCCACGCATACGGCACACCGCTCGCTGAACCTCTGGATGATGCGGGGCAGGCCCTGGCCTGTTCCGAAGATATCCACGCCTACTTCGGCATGGACCAATCCATGGTCCACATACCGCTCGACTCCTGGCTGGCGCCCCGGTTCGAGATCCAGATCCTGGAAGACCACGGCGACTGGACCATCTGGCGCGATGGCGTCGGCATCACCAAACGCGACCGCAAAGACCGCAAGTCGCTGCCGCACTGGATCGGCTGGCCGGTCAACAACCGCGAGGAGTGGGAGCAGATCAAGGCCGAGCGGTTGCGGCCAACTCTCGACGATCGCCTGCCGGCAAACTGGGCGCAGCGCTTGGCGGCCTTCAAGACGTGCGACTACCCGATCTGCATCGGCGGCTCTCCTTCGGGGTTCTACGGCGGCGCCCGCCACCTGGTGGGGCAGGAGCGCATCCTGACCATGTTCTATGACGATCCCGATTTCATCCACGACATCATGAACTACCTGGGCGACTTCTTCGTCGCCATCTACGACCAGGTGCTGCGCCAGGTCAAGGCCGATGTCTGCTTCATCTGGGAAGACATGTGCTACAAGAATGGCCCCCTGATCTCGCCAGCGATGTTCCGCGAGTTCATGCTGCCCAACTACAAGAAGCTGACGGCCTGCCT
>VGYL01000860.1 GCA_016872975.1 Planctomycetota bacterium | reverse complement strand
AGCTCTCCTGGTGTCATTGCGCGCAAGGTTCTGCCGCCCAAAGGCGCAAAAGCTAAGAGGGCGGTGAGCGCCTGTTGTTGGGTGATTCTCCTTTGAAGATAGCATAAGCCGCCGGCTCCCGAGAAGGGGAAACGGTGGCGTGGCTGTTCTGCGCGAGGCAGAAGTCGAAGATGGTTTTGATTGCCTGGATGCCCCGGGGGTCGAAATCCTGGTTTTCCTGTTTCCATGCCTTCCAGAGGACGTGGGCACTGTCAACGAAGGAGAGCGGGTCCTTGTCCGCCAAGAGTACCATGGCCCTGTTCAGGAGTGCGCGGCCCGGTCCGATGCCGCCGAACAGGAGTTTGTTCTGTTCAGGGATCCAGGCAGCAGAGAGGGCGTCGAGGCCTTCGGCGAGCATCCATTGCGGGTTCTGCTCCCGCGTTTCCGCCTCGTTGACTGTCCTCTTCCATTCTGCCTGGCGTTGTTCGCGGTTACGTTCGTCCTGTCGCTTTAGGTCGCGGATGCGCTTGTTCTTGGCGGCCACGTTCCACAGGATGCCGGCGAAGTAGCGGTCGCAGCAACGGACCTGGCACCGGCAGGCGTTTGTACGCAGGGCTCCTTCGGCCTCCTGGATATCCGAGAGCCAGTGACGGGCATGGGCGCGGATGAAACGCTCTCGGGAGCCCTCCATCCCGTAGGCGTCGTGGATGTTTCCGAGCAGCAGCCTCTTGGAGGCTTGCTCCCGGCGGGCGTCTTCGCGCATCTGCTCGGCGATGATGCGCAGTTGCGTGGAAGACGCGCCCTCAAGGGGGTGCGGTCCCGGAGCTGCGGCCATGAACCAGACCCGCAGGAATACGGCCACGAGTAACTTGCCCAGCGGGAGGGCCAGTTCAGGCTTTTTCAACCCGGGGACCACCCTGGCCAGCTGGTTGCTCAGGGCCAGCAGGGGCGCCAGTGCCCGTTTCAGGGTACCGAAGCTCCTCTCCAGCGTGGCCTTGTCCGTGGGCGTGCCTTCCCGTGCCGGGGCATGATCCAGTTCAAGCTCTTCATAGGCAGCCTGTGCTGCCTCCGCCATATAGGGGGTGCCCTGATCCGTGGTGAACACGGTTCCCGGCTGCAGGCTGTTGCGCACCACTTCGATGACCGCCTGGGTATTCTCGCGGGTGTACAGCCCGTAGCCTTCGAACAGCTTGCTCCGTCGGTTGCCCGGATCCTGCAGGCCGATGAACTTCAGGGGGACGTCCAGCAACGTGATGTCGGTCGTGTCGCCCTGGGCCAGGATCCCGGGCAGCAGGTCGAACAAGGAGAATCGCCCCTGTCGGCCCGTATGACGTTTCTTGCGCTCCCGCTGGCGTTGGTTGGGTTCCGGATCCGGCAGACACACGGGGCGGCTGCGCCAGGCGCGAAACGTTCTTTCCTGCAGGCCCAGCATCCGGCAGAAGCTCCTGGCGGAAATCCTCTGTTCCCCTCGAACCCGCTCGAACGCCTGTACCAGATTGTCCTGAAGATGGCGCTGGTGCAGAGGAACTCGCTGGATCAGGCTTGCCGAGACGTCCATCATCGCTTCGAGCACCTTCGCGCGTTCCGGCTCCCCAGGCACCTGCCTGCGGCACCCCGGCTTGGAGGCGTCCTGGACCAGGGATTCCATCTCCCAACGGACCCGGCCCTTCAAGCGGCTGAGCCGATCGAGACGGATGCCCTCCCGTCGGCACAGTTCGCCCACTGGCGCCGTGAGCCAGTTTCTGCTATGTTCCCCTACGATCGATGCGCACACCAGGGCCAACCTGCTGCTCGGTCGTTCTTTCTTGTCTTCCATTTTCGTGGGCATGCCCTCTCAGAGTATTCCTTGGTCGGTTTACCTGAGAGAACATTGCATGCCCACGATTTTTTCTCCAGCTACGGTTCCACCCGTCCCACCACCACCCGGTGCCCGAACAGGCGTACCTCCAGGTTCCCCGCATGCAGGACAATGCGCAGCGCCTCCACGGGCCCGCCGTCCACCCCCGCTTCCTCGATCGGCACGGGGCCGCCAGCGTGCGGATGTGCCCCGTTGCGCTTGCGGCTCACCGCGTTGATCTGTTCGAGCACCTCGGGCCAGCGGCCGAAGTAGCGGTCCGCAGGGGTCAGCCCGTCGATCCCCATGTGTGCCCGGTGCATATTGTACCGGGTTCGGAAGGCCGCCAGGGCCTGCTCGAAGGCTTGCTCATCCGGAAAATGCTCCACCTCGAAGAGCTCCTGCTGGATCGTGCGAATCAGGGCCTCCACCTTTCCTCGTCCCTGCGGATGGTATGATCGGCCGACATGATGGTCGATGAGCTGCTGTTCACAGAACCGTTGAAACCCGCTCTCGTCCCGCCAGGCCAAAAACGCCCCGCCGCGGTCCGTGTACACCGCTTCCGGCTTTCCGTGTAGCCGGATCGCCTCCCGGAAGCTCTCCACCACCCCTTCGCTCGTCGGGGCCTTCATCACCCGCACCGCCACCAGAAAACGTGAGAAATCGTCCAGGATCAGCAGGACGAACAGCTTGGCAACCGCCAGACGCGCTTCCCAGAAATCCACCTGCCACAACGCGTTGCGATGCGGCGCCTCGAACCGCTGGGGCTCGAACCCCTGGGGCCGGCTGCCTCGGTGTTCCAGCTCGTAGCCGTTGTTCTTCAACGCCCCCGCGATCGCCTTCACCGAGATCCGCCACCCCTTGAACCGCTTCAGCTGCGCACGAATCTGCGCCGGGCCCATCCCGGGATGCTTCCGCTTGTGCTCCAGGATCGCTTCCGTTTCCGCCGCAGAAACGCCATGGCCCGGATCGTGCGGCGCTGTCGGTTTCCCCATACTGGCGGGAGCCGAACCGTCTTCCTTCCGCACCCCAGGCGCTTCCCCCGAAGCCCTGGCTTCCTCCTGAAGGAGACTCGGAGAAACCGTCGGGATCTTCCCCGCCCGTTGCGCCTTCATCTTCCAGAGCCGAAGCGCCTCCGTGCTGCATCCCAGTTCCTTTGCCACCTTCCCGGGCCTCTTCCCACCCACAAGGAGCTGGATCGCTCGCTCCCGCTCTGCATCCGTGTACTGGCCCTGCCCCTTCTTCCGCGCCCCTGCCCCCTGCGCTGACCTCTTCGTCGCCTTACTCATGTGAGTCCCTCCCTGGCCTCCCGGCCGGTTGAGGCACTCACCACCCCTCATTCTATAACGCTCCTTTTTGCGCCTTTTCACCCCCCAAAAGCGGCAAGATCTTGGGCACTACGACACGTAGCGCTCGGGTTCCGAGGTTAGTTTGGCTCGAACATCTTTCGCGAACTCGTCGTCGGGATTGGCTTCAAGCCATCGGCGCATGGTGAGCCACTTGGCCGCCTCGTATCTGTCCCA
>VGYL01000859.1 GCA_016872975.1 Planctomycetota bacterium | reverse complement strand
CTCGTTCCGGGTCGTCGATGCGGATGAGGCCATGCTGCTCAAAGGCGAGACGCTCGAAGAGACTATCGAGTGGGCCTGGCGGCAGGAGAACCTGGTCCAGGGATTGCACGCGTTGCTGCAGCGCCGGGACCTGCGCGGCAGCGACGGTTTTCTCGGCAGCGTGATCCGGCTCAGCGATTTCCTTGAAGGGGTGGTCACGCCGGACCGTTGGTGCGACCGGGCCCGCTTGCTGGCGGAGCAAATCGATCCGTTGGACAGCGAGCTGGGCGAAAAGCAGCAGCAGATCATCAAGGAGCGGCTCGGCACGATCCTCGCCCAACTGCGCGTGGCCAAGAGGATTTACGAGGACGAGGTTCCGAAGGGCGACTGGGGCGCCAAGATGGCCCAGACCCTGATCGAGCCGATGGCCTTCTGTTTCCACCAACTGAATGCCGGGAATTGGCCGGTTTGCGCCGAGGGGATTCGCAGCTTCTGCAAGCCGCGGCTCAATTCGCCCAAGGGGCTGTCTGACGCGATGACCGAGGTCGTCAAGGGGCTCCAGAAGAAGGCGGTCGAGGCCTTCGTGAGCCTCACCGATCTGGCGATCCTGAATCCGAACTACCTCGACCTCGTGGGCCGTTCGACGAGCCTGCAAACGCGTATCCTCATCGAGTTGGTGCAGCGGTTCAACCATCTGTATGCCCAGCGCAAACGCAACCTCAACGGCCTGGACTTCGCCGATCTGGAGCGCTACACACTGAGGCTGCTGACGACGGAGGACGCCTACGGCGAGCGGCCTAACCCCTCCGAGACCGGCCTGGCCCTGCGGCAGCGATTCAAGTACATCTTTGTGGACGAGTACCAGGACATCAACCCGGTGCAGCAGGCGATCCTCGATGCCCTCAGCTCGGGCAACAATGTCTTCGTGGTGGGCGACGTTAAGCAGAGCATCTACGCCTGGCGCGGAGCCGAGCCGGCGATCTTCCTCGACCGCCTGCGCCCCGCCTCGCCCCGTCCCCAGGACCCTGCGCACGGCTTTCGCGTGGACCTCAACTACAATTTCCGCTCGGTCAAGGGCATCCTGGACTTCGTCAACAAGGTCTTCGGGCGGATCATGACCCGCGAAGTCGCCCATATCGACTATGACGAGGCGTCCATGCTGCGGCCCGCGCCGGACAGCGGCCCAAAGACGGAGGACGGAACGGCTCCCCGTCCGATCGTGGAATTGCACATCCTCGACGAGCGGGGCAATAGCCGCGGTGGCCAGGAGGAAGAAGACGCGGAGTCGAAAATGGAGGACGGAGAAAAGAAGACGGGTGGCATCGCCAAGGCCTCGGGCCTTGACGATGTTCGTGTCGCGGGCGTCCCGCCCGCGTGTGTCGAAGGCGTCTCGCCTTCGAATCGAGGGCCAGAGGCCCTCGGCACGCGCGGGCGGGACGCCCGCGACACAAGCCATCGCCAAGCTGCGCTTGCCGCGGCCGCCCAGGATAGCTTTGCGCTCATCAACGGCCGCCAGCGCCAGGCGGCGCTGGTGGCTCGGCGGATTCGGGAGATCGTGGGGGCCGAGACCGGGCAGGCCGAGTTCCAGGTCCAGGATCGCCAGACCGGCGCTCCGCGCGATGTCCAGTACCGCGATATCGTGATCCTCATGCGGTCGCTGGCCAAGAAGGCGAACGACTACGTGGAGATCCTGCGCCTGGCCGGCATCCCGGTGAGCTGCGAGGCGACGGCGGGCTACTTCGAGGCGACGGAAGTCCGCGACATGCTCGCGCTGCTGAAGGTGCTTGACAATCCGCAGCGGGATATCGAGTTGGCGACCGTGCTGCGCAGCGCGTTCTTCCAAGTCAGCGATACGGAGTTGGCCAAGATCCGCCTGCACGGCCAGGAGACATCCAAACACGCGCATTTTCACACCTGTGCCGCCGGATACGTGGAGGATGGACCGAACGGCAGTCTCAAGGACAAGCTTACGCAGGTCTTGCGGCAGTTGGACGAGTGGCGGCGCCTCGCCCGCCGGGGCCATCTGGCGAGCCTGATTTGGCGCATCTACCGCCAGAGCGGGTTTCTCGCCTTCGTCTCGGCTTTGCCGAACGGGCAGGCCCGCAAGGCGAATCTGCTGCGGCTGCACGACCGCGCGGTCCAGTTCGAGGGCTTTGCCAGCAACACGGGCATTGCCTCGCTCACCCGGTTCGTGGATTTTCTCGAACGGCTCCAGGAGGCGGGGCAGGATTGGGCCCCGGCCCAACCCGGCAGCGCCGCGGGCAACGCCGTGCGGATCCTCAGCGTCCACAAGAGCAAGGGACTGGAATTCCCGGTCGTCTTTCTCGCGGAGCTGGAGACCGAGTTCAACAAGCGGGACATCCACGCCGACTTGATCGCCGACACCGGCGACGCGGTCGGCTTGCAGGTGATCGATTCCGGTTCCAATACCAAGCTGCGCTCGCTGGCCCACGAGGTCATCAGCGAGAAGCGACTGGCGACGATACTGGCGGAGGAGATGCGGATTCTGTACGTCGCCACGACGCGGGCCCGCGACCGGCTGATTCTGACCGGCGCGCAGAAACGCACCGATTGCGGCAAGACTCTCGCCAACGGCCTGCTGCTGGGCGGCGACACGATTCCCGCCTGGCTGCTCAAGCCCGCCAAGAACGCGCTGGAGTGGGTCCTGTACGGCCTGTCCGACCAGCGGGTCCTGCACCAGGCGTTCGGCACCGGTCTGGCGGAAACCACCCGGGATCAGGGGCTCTTCGAGTTCCGGCTTCATGGGGAACGTGAGCTGAAGGACCTGTCCCGATCCGTCCTGACCCTGAGGTCGAGCAAGGCGAAGTCGGCCTTTTTCACCGGGAAGGCCTCGGCGGACGACACGGGCCGGAGGTTGCTTGCCCAGGTCAAGAGCATGCTGACCCACCGGTATCCGTTCGCTCACGCCGTGCATCTGGCGGCCAAGAGCTCGGTGACGAAGCTGACCCACCAGGACGACATGTTCGCCCAGCGCGACTACTCGGAAGCGCTGGACCGTCAACCCGCGGCTCTCATTTCATGCAGCACCCCCGTCCCCGGGGGCGGGCTGGGTTCGCAGTCGAAGGCGGCCGGGCTGCAGGCCGAGGCCCGGCTGGTAGGCACCGCCGCACATCTGGTCATCTCGTCGCTCGATCCGAAGAAGCCGGTGACACGGCAGGTGGTCGAGAAGACGAGGGATCGACTTGTCCGGGAAGGGGCCGTTCCGGCGTCTCTCGCCGAGAGCATCGACCTCGAGTCGATTCTGGCCTTCTTCGAGAGCCGGCTCGGCGCCCTCGTCCGCGACCCGCGCAACACGGTCTGGCAGGAATGGCCGTTCACGTTCGGCCTGCCCGCCGGCGAG
>VGYL01000858.1 GCA_016872975.1 Planctomycetota bacterium | reverse complement strand
CGCAAGGAGCTAGTTGCAGAGCTGCGCGAGCTAGAAAACGCCCAGACCCGTTGGAAACGAGAAACAGATGATCTGCTCCGGCTGCGGAGTATCGCTGTAGGAGCCTTACCGACGCTGCAGAACAGACCCAAAACATGGGCAACGGTAAAGGATGAATCGGTGCTTACGCTCTTTTCTCGACTCGAACGGGAGTTGGACGGAACGCAAGCATGCCAACATGACTTACAGACCTCCCGGGCGCGTATGGAGGGAGAGATACACGGTTACGAGCGTGTTTTGGACATCTTGATGCCGCTCGCAGAGCGCGACGGCACCGTGCCCTGCCCGGTGTGCATGAAGCCTATGACACCAGCTGAGCGCAAGGCCGTCATTGAGGATCTCCATCGGAGCATACAGGGCGTCCAAGCAGAAGTGGAGACAATAGAAGGCGCTCTGCGACGAACTTCCGAGGAGTTAGCATCTCTGAGGGAACAACGAGAGGCGTTGCATGAGATGCGCAATGTGCTTGCTCATGTGCATTTCGAATCGTTGCCCACAGAAGCTACCCTGGCCGACATCCAACGGCTTTTTGATCAGCAGAGAGCAATGGAAACCTATCAGGACGAAGAGAGACGCGTCCGGATTGCCGAGATGGGGAGTCGTCAGCAGAGACTTGATGGTGAGAGGGCGGAGTTCCTAGCTATCGGTCGCCGGCTGCAGAGTTCCGGCTTCGAAAACCCCGAGGATGTCACCGAGGAATTGGTACAACTAGAGACGCGATCGCTTTCACTGCGAGCGGCGCTGACTGCATCACAAGAGACGCTCGCATACCAACGGAATTCTGATATCCAGGCCATCTACGGACAGATCGCTCGTGTGTGGGAGGCTTTCAGCAGTTGGAATCGGAATTGGCGGAGCGAACTCCAGGATCGGAGTTGGCAGGTCGGACTCGACAAGGAAGGGGCGATGCGAATGAAAGACCCAAGCGGACGTCAGTTCGACTTGAGCCAGTTCAGCGGCGGTGAAAAAACGGCGTTGATGGTCATGCTCCACACCATTATCGCCCATCATTTCTCCAAGACCGACTTCCTGCTAATCGACGAGCCACTGGAGCATCTGGACGCGGTGAATCGGCGTTCGCTCGTTA
This sequence comes from Planctomycetota bacterium, assembly GCA_016872975.1. GTDB lineage: Bacteria > Planctomycetota > Phycisphaerae > Sedimentisphaerales > Anaerobacaceae > PLanc-01. The sequence continues at coordinate 2,221 of VGYL01000858.1, read as the reverse complement.
GGTACCTCATCAGTGCGCACAAAGGCGGTATCTTCCAGCAGGCAATAGTAGCCACCTTTGAGGAGTCATTGTTACGCAAATATATGTCGGCCGAGGAAGTCCAGGTTATCTACGTATAACACCGCGCTATACAGCGTGGCTGACAAGGTGACATTTCTTGGTTGCCACCCCAACATTGACACCACCCCAACCCTGATGTAAAGTCAGCCCAGGGTCGCCACCCAGCAACCGATCTCATCGGACAGCGGACTCTCGCTCCCCAAAAAGTGCTTGCGGCCCGAGAGCAGATCACCTCGGTGAGATGACCTGTTCTCGGGCCGGAATCATCTTATCAGGAGCGAGAACCATGTTGCACAGTCCGTTGTTCTTCATCTGGATCGGCTGGGTGCTAGTGGTCGGCGTCATCGCGGTGGTGCGCGGTGTCTACGCCAGGCGGGAGGAGGCCGAGCGGGAACAGAAGCGTGCGGAACGGGCTTCACGGCAAATCGGACGCACTGCGCATCCGATCCGCCCCCCGCAACGCGAATCCCTGCCGCCCGGCTACCGCCAGCACCTCATCGACGCCGGCATCATCAAACCTGCGGGCGATCCCACCTGACCGGGCTTACGTCCCGGACCTGCGAGCTTACGCTCGCCTCAAACGCCAGGCTTCTGCTCTGGCGTTTCTTGTTTGGGCACACGCCATGGACTTTGAGCAGGCGCCTGATGACTTTGGCTACGTCGTCTTCGACCGCACCGACCGCGATGCCGATGCACGGCGGTTCTACATGATCGCGTGGCAGTCCACCCTGCTCGACGACGGCGCGGTCGTGCGCACGTTCGGCCGCAAAGGGCGCTGGAAGCGCGTCCTGACGACCCCTTTCCCATCTCTCTCCGCTGCCTGGCCCTTTATCCGCGCTACGGTCAAGACCCGCCTCCGCCATCGCTACCGCATTGTCGAATCTGGCTGATCCTGGGCAAGAAAAAAGGCCCAGCCGAAGCTGAGCCTCTGGCCTGACATGAAGATCAGGCCGCAGTGCCGGGACGTAAGCCCGGCGTGAGCTAGGCGACGATCGCCCGAGGGATGAGCAGCGCCATCGCCCAGGGCAGGTCGCGCGGGTCTTTGAGCACGATCACCGAGCTGCAGATCTCCGCCATCTTCTCCGGTTTGCCGTCAGGGATCACCACCGCCCCCGTGCGCGCCCGGTCAGGCGCGGATGCGTAGGGCACATAGCCATCTCCATCGGTCACCAGCACTACCCAATGGCTCGGGTAGCGCCGCCAGAGGTCGGACAAGAAGGCGAAGTAGGTGCCGCCCTCGGTGGGCCAGGCCGCCGGCGCAAAGAGGAGCGCATCGCCCCAACCCGCGCCGGCCAGCCAGGTGTCATCGAAGAGCACCCCGACCACGTCCCCGCCGGCGTCCCGCACCGCCAGGGCGATGGCCTGGGCCGCCACCCGCGCCGCTCCGATCTTCGTCTTCGAGTACCACATGGACTCGCTGACGTCCAGGCAGATGACCACCTGGGGTCGAGGAGCGGAGCGGCCCGGCAGGTCCAGCCGGAACGGGATGCCATCCCCGCGGGCCGCCTCCCGGCGATCCAGCCGGCCGGGCGCGACCACCTCCACGCCGCCCTTGGGGACGGCGAAACGCAGCCGGATGGCCCGCGCGATGGTCACCGCGTCGGGTTCCGGCGGGCCGGGTTGGACGGGCAGCTCCTTGAGCTCCTGGCTGTCCAGCGGCTCGCGTTCGCGGGTGTTGCCCTGCGCCTCGGCCTGCACCGCCTGGCCCGTGCCGCGGGCGGCAACTTTGGGATCGCCGAGCGGCATGGGCAGGGTTGGCGCGGCCTTAAGCTCCGGGAACTGCTCGATGATCTGCCGCAGCACGCCGGGCAGCTCCTTGGCCGCGGTCCAGTGCGCGGCGGCCAGGGTGCCCAGGAACTCTTTGACCTGCTGGCCCCAGGGCTCGGCGTCGAAAACGGCAGCGAGCGCCCGGTAGGCCGGCAGACTGTACCACTCCGCTGCGAACGGCTGGGCCGTTTGGGCGAACCGTCCGGCCAGCGCCGCCGCGCAAGCGACGCCGGCGAAGTCGGTTCCGACCTGCCGAAGCTCGGCCAGGTACTCGGCCATGCGCGCCCGGTTGACCGCGTCGCGTACAGCGGTCAAAGGGACGGCCAACGGCGGAAAGAGACAGGCCACCTGCGCCTCGCCCTGGATGTCCAGCAGGATGTTGCCCAGCCAATGC
>VGYL01000857.1 GCA_016872975.1 Planctomycetota bacterium | reverse complement strand
CGCATCCTGGTTGCCCTCAACCAGGTCTACATGCGCTGCTGGCGCGGTCTGCCGGCCGCCGACAACTTCCGGCTGCCGCAGATGTGGGAAGCGCAGTTCAACGTGGGCTTGAGCCACCACGCCTTCACCATGATCGAAGCAGAACTGGGGCGCCCGGTTTCCTCGCTGGAATCCTATGTGGGAGCCGTGGCCGAGCTTCTGGCCCTTTACCGCGCCAGGGGAGTGCTTGGCATCAAGCTCGATAAGCCAACCATTCAGTCGCTTCCGTCTGCGTCAGCAGCCGCGGCTGCTTCCGACGTCGCGCCGCTCTTCGAGCGGGCGGCGCGTCTGCACGATCGGGACAATCAGGGTGGGGCGCCCCTGTCGCCGGCTGAACAGACTGCGCTGCGCGACTACCTGGCTCACGCCATCATCCGCATTGCCGGGGAAGTAGGGCTGGTCATCATCCAGCACAGCGGCCATCGAGGTATGTGGAAGGACTATCGCCTGGCCAATCCCATGAACCTCATTCCCGTCTTCATGTTGTATCCGAAGACGCGCTTCGAGGTCTATCATGCCGGCGCTCCCTGGGTGCGCGAGGCAGGGATGATGGCCAAGACCCTGCCCAACGTGTGGCTCAACCTCTGCTGGGCACATTCTCTGGCGCGCGAGATGGCTCGATCTGCTCTGGATGAGTGGCTCGATCTGGTCCCGGTCAACAAGATCATCGCCTTCGGTGGGGATACGTTCGTTTGGATCGAGTGGACGCTGGGCGATCTGGTTCTCTCACGCCAGAACGTCGCTCTTGCCCTGGCGAAGCGCATGACTGAGGGCCTCCTCACCGAAGATCAGGCCATGGACCTGGCATGGCGGATGCTCTTCGACAACCCGAAGAGCCTGTATGGCCTGCGCTGCTCGCCGGGTGACAATGTGACCTACGAGTAGTGCGGCCGGATCAGTTTGGTGATCGCCGTGCTGAGTGGTCAGGTACCGACCCACATCGTGAATCCCGAGGTGGCAGCGAGAGCCGGCTCCCTGCACGGGAACAGGCGAAGAACTGAGGAGGATGGCATGGAGTACCGCTACCTGGGGCGCTCCGGCCTGCAGGTGTCACGCATCGGCCTGGGCGCCATCCCATTCGGTACCTGGATGGATGAGCAAGCATCGCGTTCCGCAGTTGACATGTTTCTGGGCCTGGGCGGCAACTACATCGACACGGCCAACGTCTATGGGCGGGTCAAGGGCGCTGTCGGCGCCGGCGAGTCCGAGCGCATCGTGGGGAAGGTGCTCAAGGGCCGGCGGGAGCGCGTGGTGCTGGCCACCAAAGGCGCGTGGCAGATGACTGAGACCATGCGCCCCAATGCGTTTGGGCTATCTCGTACCTATCTGTCCACAGAGATCGAGGCCAGCCTGCGCAGGCTCGGCACCGACTACATCGATCTCTACCAGTGTCATGTCTATGACCCGTACACGCCGCTCGAAGAGACCCTGCGCGTGTTGGACGACTTCGTGCGCGCGGGCAAGATCCGCTACGTGGGCGTCAGCAACTGGGATGGCTGGCATGTAGTCCAGGCCAACCTGCACGCCCGCCAGTTCGGCCTGACCCCCATCCTGTCCAATCAGATCTGGTACACCCTGGCTGACCGGGTTGCTGAGTTCTCGATCATTCCCGCCTGCCGGGCCCACGATGTGTCCATCATCGCCTGGGGTGTGTATGCCGAGGGGTTCCTGACCGGCCGCTACCGCAGGGGGGCAACAGGGCCCCGACCTGGGGGGCGATTCGATGTGCTCAAGGACTCGGAGATGTGCTCCTGGAAGAACCTCGCCGTGGAGCGCAACTGGGCAACCCTCGATGTGATGGAGCGGATTGCCCGGGAACACGGCAAGGCCATGCCGAATGTGGCGATGGCGTGGGTATTGCAGTCCGGTCACTGCGATGTGGCGCTGCTGGGCGCCAGTAGCATGGAGCAGTTCAAGGTCAGCATGGATGTCATCGGCCTGCGTCTTTCGGCTGAGGAGATGAAAGAGCTCACCGCGGCCAGCGAGTTGGCCCATCCCTATCCCAATTGCTTCTGGGATCTATTCTGTTATCACGACAGCGAATTCTACGGTGGAGTCAGGTAGGTCCGGTGTGGTCAGGTGGACCAGACGTACTGCGATGCAGACCATCGGTGAATCTTGATTGATGGAGGACGAAAAACATGGCGCGAGCAGTCATCAACACCGCGGCCTATCTGACCGCAGACGCACGCAGGTTTCTGCAGGAGAATGATTGCCAGGTCGTAGACCTCACCCTGGAAGGGCTGCCCGAGTCCGAGTTCGGCGCGCGGGTGCGCGGTGTTCAGGCCGTGATCGCCGGTGGTGAGTGGTGGACGGAGCGGATCTTTGCGACAACGCAAACGCTCGAGATCGTTGCGCGCACGGGAGCAGGTGTGGACCGTGTCGATCTGGCCGCTGCGGCCAGGCACGGCGTCTGGGTCACCAATACGCCGGGCGCCACCAATCAGGCCGTCGCCGATTTCACGCTCGGCTTGATTCTGTGCCTGCTCAGAGACATCCCGACGGTGGCCCAAGACCTGAAGGCCGGACGTTGGAATCAGTTCCGCGGCCGCGAGCTCGGGAGTCTGACCCTCGGCGTGGTTGGCACAGGCCAGATCGGTCGAGAGGTGATCAAGAGGTCCGCCGCCTTTGGCGCAAGCATTCTGGCTCACGATATCCGGGTGGATCAGGAATTCGGGCAAGCCTACAATGTCCAATGGGTCTCGCTGGACGAGTTGATGGCGCGCTCCGACATCGTCACCTTGCACGTTCCGTTGGGCGAGCAGACCAGAGGGATCATCGACGGCCGCAGGCTTGGCCTGATGAAGAAAACCTCGTATCTGGTCAACACCAGTCGGTCGGCCGTGGTAGATAAACAGGCGCTGATCCAGGCACTGGAGGCGCGCATCCTGGCTGGGGCCGCCATAGACGTGCATGATCCTGCTCCCTGTCCGCCCGATGACCCTCTCGTACGCTTGGACAACGTCCTCGCCACGCCCTGGACGGCCTACAAGACCGATGAGGCCATCGCCCGTATGTGCAGCATGGCAGTCGAGGATGTGGTTGCCGTTCTGAGCGGCCGCCCCCCACGCTTCCCCGTGAATCAGCCGCTCCCGCGTCCGAGGTGAGCGATGATGAACCTTGCTGCGACGCTCGCCGCGCTCCAAGTAGCGCCTGGGTCTCTGGCAATCGCCTGGCTCGGGCAGGCAGGGTTTGCTCTGAAGCTGTCCAATCACCAGCTCATCTATGTGGATGCCTACCTGTCCAACATGTGCGAGACGACCTTGCGTGGGGGCGTCTTGTCCAAGCGGCTGCTGCCGCCGCCGCTGGAGGCCAGTGCTGTCA
>VGYL01000856.1 GCA_016872975.1 Planctomycetota bacterium | reverse complement strand
ATTCGACCGGCCGGCCAAGAGGACGTCGATCCCTTCATCTTCGAAGTCAACTACGACCGGATGATTGTCCATGGGGACACGACCAAGGACGTGCTCCTGCAGGAAGGCGATATTGTCTACGTCCCGCCGACGATCCTGGCCTCGATCGGTATGCTGCTCGAGGAATTCATCTCGCCGATTGCCCGCGCCTTCTACGGGGCGTACCTGATCCAGAATCCGCCCACGCAAGCGGGTGCTTATACTCCGTACGGCGGTTACGGCGGTGGCGGCTATCGATAGAATTGAAGAAGGAGGCTCGATGATGGATGCTCCGGTCATCCCTCCTCGACCAGCGCCGCACAATCGCGCGCTGCGGCGGATCCATCTGCTCAGCACGGTCTGGTTCATCGCGTGCATCGGCTATATTCTCGTGCTGGTGCTGCGCCAGGTCGGCTTTCAATGGTGGCTGATCTTCTCCCTCTCCGGCCCGTCCGCCCTGGTCGTGCTGGTCCTGATCAGTCTGTACCTGTTTGCCCTGTACCGCGGAATGGGCGAGACCCAGCAAATCGAGGCCGAGCATCCGCTCACGACGAACAGCTACTACATGGCCCTGTACGTGGCGGCCCCCATGCTCGGGGGCTTGGCCGGCACGCTGGGCATGGTGGGCGTGACGGAGCCGACCCGCTTTCTGCTGGGGATTGCCCTGGGGACTCTGGGCACGACGTTCGCGGTCTGGATCGTGATCGATCCCATCGCCGGGTTGCTCGAGATGTTCCTGCCGGCCAGCCGGCAACATCGCAGCGCGCGACTCGCCCAGGTGGAGGCGCAGCGGCGGGCCCGGCAGGAGAAGCGGGAGCACCTACTGGCCGAGGCCTTTGCCCGGGAAGAACGGGAGCGCCGGCACTGGCAACAGAAGCTGCAATCTCAAGCCCAGAGACTGGCGGCTCTACTGGCCTGCGATGCCGCGAATCTCGCCCAGGCGGAACAGGAAGCCGTGGACATCGGCGCCGAAGCGTGGCGTCTCGGCGGCCTCAGTTGCATGCGTCAACTCCATGAGATGACGATCGCGGCCGCCCAGGGCCGCGACCCGGGGGCCGGGAGTCGGGGAACGCAGGTTCCCGCCCAGACCGGTCCGGCCGTGTCGCGCTCCCGCGACCGTTCGGCCGATTACCTTTCCTATTGGTGGGATGGCGTGGGCGACTGGCACCGGCCGTCCTGGGACTGACCCCAACGGCCTGGTTCCAGCATCGGCCTTCCCGGGTAACAAGCCCCGGGCGCAGAAAAGAAGCCTCCATTCCTGGATGCGAGGCTCCAGAAATGGAGGCGAGACCGTCGGGAGTCGATTCGGGAGGAAGGATTCGGCGGGAGAGCCCGAGCGATCCTCTCTATCCTATCCTCCCGCGCTTTCTTCAGTAGCTGCCTTTCTGCAGTTGCTCCAACAGAGTCCTGGCATCCGTAATCTCCTGGGCGGACGGGCCGACGGCGGACGTCTCCAGCCCCACGGTTGCCTTCAACGGCTCCATTTGCTCCTGCAGTCGCAGCGCCTCTCGGAGCACCCGGATCGCATAGGTGATCCGTCCATTGTCGGCCTGCTCCCGGGCCGAGCGGATACTCGTCCGGTTGGCCTCCAGAGCCGTTCGAAGTTGTTCGGCCGCCTCCGTTCGGCGTTTCAGCGCGGCATAGGTCATGGCCAGATGGAAGCGCGGGGCGGCCGCCGACGGCGAATGGGCCGGGTACAACTCGATGCAGCGCGCGAAATCAGCCCCCGCCTTGTCGTACTCGCCCAGGCGGTAGTAGGCCATGCCCCTCGTATCGAGAAGGTCCGCGTAGTCGGGCACGATCTTGAGGCCCCGTTCGGCCAGCGCGAGGGCTTCCTTGTACTGGTTCGGGCGATTCTCCGGGTCGCAGAGGGTCCACGCGAGGTTGTTGATGGCAATGACGCTGTTGGGATCGAGCGCCAGGATGCGGCGGTTCAGACGCGCTGACTCCTCGTTGCGTCCGGCGTCCTGCATCAGCATGCTCAGGAGCATCAGGGTGGCCAGGGATTGCGGATTGCGGTCCAGCGTCATTCGGAGGATGTCCTCGGCGACCGAGACCGCCTGCCGGTCCCCGGTGGCCGCCAGGATGCGGGCGATCGTGGTAGCCACGTCCGCATCCCCGGGATGGGCGGTCAGCCACTGGCGCACAAGCTGGTTCATTTCCGTCCAGCGCCGCTCGCGGCGCAGTTGCTGCGCCAGCGTCATGGTCGGCGTGGGATCGTTCGGCTCCGCCTGCATGAGCGCCTCGAACAGCGTCCTGGCCTCGTCTCTCTGGCCGCTGGCATAGACGGCCTCCGCGTGGGCGATCTCGCAGCGACGGCGTTCCGCTCCCGCGAATTCGGGGAGCTTCTGACGCAGCAGATCGACCGCCTGTTGGGTCCGTCCCGCGCGGGCATACGCATCGGCCAGCTCGATCAGAACCTCCACGTTGCGGGGATTCTGGTCCAGCAGTCCCTTGAGCGTCAGGGCCGCCATCGCCGGCGAGCGGACCTTGTCGGCGCGCGCCTTGAGCAGGAGCAGGGGGCCGTTGTTGGGATTATGAGCCAAGCCGCGCAGTGCCGCATCGGACGCCTTGGCGGGATCGTCCTGGCTCAGCTCGAGCTGGGCCATCCACTGCCAGGCCTCCGCGATCTTCGGCTGATTGTTGGTGATATCGCGCAGGATCGTGCGGGCACCCCCGATGCCCGGGCCGGTGCCTTTGCGCATGAGGACTTGGGCTTTCAGCAGCCGAAGATGGGTGTACTCGGCCACCTGCGGACTCTCCGGGCCCCCGACCGGCGGTTTCGGGAAGGCGGCCAGCGCCTTGTCGAGCAGGAGCTCGGCCTCGCCCATCAGCGACAAATCCCCGGAGGCAATGAACAACAGCGACGCCAGCCGCTGGATCGTCGGATTGTCCGGCGCCAACGTCAAGGCCTGCTTGACATCGGGAATCCCCTCGCGGGCGCGGCCGATGGTCCGATAGAAATCGGCGCGCGCGGCCCAGCTTTCGGCCTTCTGGGGCTCCAGGGCAATGACCTGGCCGAAGTCCTCCAGCGCCTTGTCGTTTTGCTTCAGGGCGATGTAGGTTCGCGCCCGCAGCACGTGCGCCGGCACCGTACGGAGCTTTTCGACCGTCTGATGGCAGAGCTGCAGCGCCGCGTCGGCACGGCCCTGCTGCACGTACAGACTGACTTGGGCGCCCAGGACCGGCAGCGAGTCCGGCAGGCGGGTCTTGAGATCGTCCAGCAGTTTCTGGGCCTCGTCGTATTTCTTCTCCTGCATGCGGACCCACGCGAGGCTCAGGCGGGACGACGTATCGTTCGGGTCCTGACTGACCCTCCCTTCCAGAATACGCGTCGCCCCATCCAGTTTGCCCATCC
>VGYL01000855.1 GCA_016872975.1 Planctomycetota bacterium | reverse complement strand
TCTCCCGGCACTTCCATGCCGAGACCTTTTTCCTATGGTAATAGACTACACATCCTGGTAGTTTCTTCAAAGAAATATGGCGTGTGCCGCCGCCTCGGGCGCCCGCCGACACCGGTGCGGCGGCGGCAAGGGATGGAATGGCCCAAGACATCGCACATCTGGATCAGCCCGTTACGACGGTAATGCGCCGGGATTTCGTCGTGCTGGGGCAGGATTTCACCATCCAGGAAGCCCTCGACGCAGTTCGTCAGCACGAGTTGGGCGAGCGGATCATCTATTTCTACGTCGCGGACGATCAGGGCCGTCTCATCGGCGTGGTGCCGACCCGGCGGCTGCTCATGGCGAACCTGCCGCAGCGGATCTCGGACATCATGGTCCGCAACGTCATCACCATCCCGCATACGGCGACGGTCCTGGATGCCTGTGAGTTCTTCGTCATGCACCGGCTCCTGGCCTTTCCGATCGTGGACCGGCAGGAACACATGATCGGAACGGTGGACGTGAAAATGTTCGCCGAGGAGGTCTTCGACATCACCGAGCGGGAGAGAACGGACGAAGCCTTCGAGCTCATCGGCTTTCGCCTGTCCCAGATCCGGGACGCCGCACCGGCGCAGGTGTTCCGCTATCGATTTCCCTGGCTGGGGGCCACGATCGGCAGCGGCCTGTTCTGTGCCGTGCTGGCCAGCGCCTTCGAGACCACCCTGGCCAAGAGCATCGTCCTGGCGTTCTTTCTGACGCTGATCCTCGGCCTGGGCGAGAGCGTCAGCAGCCAGTCGATGACCGTGACGATCCAGGCGTTACGGGCCACCCGGCCGAGATTGCGCTGGTATCTCAAGGCCCTGCGCCGGGAACTTGAGACCGCCCTGCTGCTCGGCGCCGCCTGCGGCGGCATCGTGGCTATTGTCGCCGCCCTTTGGCGCGGGGAGCCGGCGACCGCCCTGGTCCTTGGCGCCAGCATTCTGCTGTCGCTGTGTTCCGCCTGTCTCATCGGGCTCAGCGTGCCGACGCTGCTGCACGCCCTGCGGCTGGACCCCAAGATCGCCGCCGGCCCGATCACCCTCGCCCTGGCCGACATCTGCACCGTCTTGTTCTATCTCCTGCTGGCCGCCGCCTTCCTGTGAATGGCCTCGTTCGGAGTTCCGCCTTTAGGCGGGTTCGACCGTCTTCCGGCGCAGCCGGCTCCATTTTGTGGAACGTGGAAGAGAAAAGGAGGGTCGGACTGTTAGACCCGCCTGAAGGCGGAACTCCAAACGCCAGAAAGCGCCGGCAGCAGGCCCCCCACGCACGTTACCGAACTTGCTCATCAAAATCCATCAGGTACGCATCCACGCTTCTACCCCTCCTTCCATCCTTCCTGCGGGCCGTAGTAGGTGCAGTAGGTGCGGTCGGACTCCCAGACCGTGATCCCGTGCAATTGGGCGGCGCCGAATCGGCCCGCCAGATGCTCCCAGGCGAAGACGGCGAGGTTCTCGACCGTCGGGATTCTCTCCCGAAAAGCCGGGACGTCGAGATTGAGATTCTTATGATCCACCCGCTGCATGAACTGCGTATCGACGATCCGCTCGAACTCCCCGATCTCCAGGCCCGGCCCGTCCGCGGACGTCCGGACCGTGACCTCCACGAGGTAGTTGTGCCCGTGGCCGGTCGGGTTGGCGCACTTGCCGAAGACCGCGCGGTTCCGCGGCTCGGAGAAGCGGTCGTTCCACAGCGTGTGCGTGGCGGCGAACTCGAATTTCTCGCTGAAGTACAACAGGCCCGGGGCGTTCGTCTCCATCGCCAGTCTCCGGAAGGGGTTCAGTTTCAGAATGAGCCGGTCCACCCGGGCCGGCCCGAACTTGTCGCCCAGGCGTTCCTGGGCGGCGTGGAGCAGCGCCGCGATCTTCGGAAAGCCGATGTGCTCGCCGCGCCGCAGATGTTCGCGAATCCGCTCGGTAAAGACCGGCACGGCATGCCGGCGCACTACCTGGTCGATCTCGCTGACGTTGACCAGCAGGCCCGTCTGCGGGTCCGGCATCCCCACCAGCTCGACCACCAGTTCCAGAAAGAGGCTCAGCCCCGCGCCCGCCGGCTTGGACGCATACGAGTTGAAACCGGGACCATGGGCGTCGAAGAACGGATCGATCGAGAACCGCACGTGTCGGCCTAAACGAACCATAGGTAAGTCTCTATGTTCGAGATTCGGTCGGACAGACAAATCCGAAATCCCAAATTCCAAATCCCAAATCACAAATCACAAACACACCGCGCCAGCGGAGAGATCAATTCAAAATCCAAAGCACCAAGGTTCAAAACGCTGACGCCGCTTGGCGGAGCCGTTTGGGATTTTGGGTTTTCTTCCATTTGGGATTTGTTTGGAATTTGGTGCTTGGAACTTGGAATTTCCGCCTCTGGGCGGCCTTTGGTGCTTGGAATTTGGAATTTCCGGCCCTGCCGGCTTACGTTCGATCGTTATACATCAGGTGCAGGACCTCGGCCCGGCTGCGGGCATCCCTCTTGAACGTGCCGCGCAGGGCGGAGGTGACCATCTCCGAGCCCGGCTTGCGGATGCCGCGGATCGTCATGCAACTGTGCGACGCCTGCAGGACCACCGCCACGCCCAGCGGCTTGAGGTTCTTCATCAGGAAGTCGGCGATCTGGCCGGTCAGCCGCTCCTGGGCCTGGAGCCGGCGGGCGAAGCTGTCCACGATCCGCGCCAGCTTGCTGACGCCCAGCACCTTGCCGGTCGGCAGATAGGCCACGTGGGCCCGGCCGATGAACGGCAGCAGGTGGTGCTCGCAGATGCTGTAAAACGGGATGTTGCGCAGCAGGACGATCTCGTCGTACTTCTCGGTGAAGACGCTCTCCAGATGGACGTTCGGGTCCTCGAACGTCCCGCCGAGCAGCTCCGCATACATCCGCGCGACCCGCTCCGGCGTGCGGCGCAGCCCCTCCCGGTCGGTGTCCTCGCCGAGGGCCAGCAGGATCTCCTCCACGGCCTTGCGGATCCGTTCCATGTCGATCGATTTCGATTCTTCAGCCATGTTTCTCTTCAACCAGATTCATCAAGTACGTGGTCAACAGCCGGACGCCGAAGCCTGTGCCGCCCACGCAGCCGTACTCCGTCGGCTTCAGGAAGACGTCCATCCCGGCGATATCCAGGTGGGCCCACTTGGCCCCGCCGACGAACTGCTGCAGGAAGGCCGCCGCGGTGGAGGCGCCGCCCCAGCGGCTGCCGGTGTTCTTGAGGTCCGCGATCTTGCTCTTCATCTCGTCGGCGTACTCGTCGCCGAGCGGCAGGCGCCAGACGCTCTCGCCGCTGTCGCGGGCTGCCTCCTCCAGCACCCGGGCCAAGTCGTCATCGTTGCTCATCAGGCCGGCCTTGTAGGTGCCCAGGGCGACCAT
>VGYL01000854.1 GCA_016872975.1 Planctomycetota bacterium | reverse complement strand
GCCGTGGCACTCCTGCGCTCTGAGAGGGATCCCGAGCTGCACCACAAGCGTGCCCGACGCAGCACAGCCGCAGCCAAGGCGGCGATCAGCAAGCGATTGCGCTGCCCGCGCCGGGTCATCAGGAGCCCCGTAATTCCGCGGCATCCGCAACTCAGCGTTGCAGGTCACATCCTTGGCGCGCCTCTGGACCTCTGCCGGGTGGTAAAATGGGTTTGCGTCCGTCACCTTAGTTCGGTGCGCCGTTTCACTTTGGGACATAACTGCCGGGAGGCTGGACCATGACCAAGGAAGAACTTCGCCTTTTGGAGGCCGGGGAACGCCGCGTGCACTGGAGACGCTGGGGTCCTTATCTGAGCGAGCGCCAATGGGGGACGGTGCGTGAGGATTACAGCGAACACGCAAGCGCCTGGGATTATTTCACGTTTGATCAGGCCCGTTCACGCGCCTATCGTTGGGGCGAGGACGGTCTCCTGGGAATATGCGATAACCATCAGCGGTTGTGCTTCGCCCCCGCCTTCTGGAACGAGAAGGACCCCATCCTCAAGGAAAGGCTCTTCGGTCTCGCCAACAGCGAGGGAAACCATGGAGAGGACGTCAAGGAGTGCTATTACTACCTCGACGGCACCCCCACCCACTCCTACATGAAAGCGCTTTACCGGTACCCCCAGGCTGCCTTTCCATACGGGGAACTGGTGGCGGAAAACCGGCGGCGCTCCGCTGCGGAGCCGGAGTATGAGTTGACCGACACCGGCATTTTCGACGGGAACCGGTTTTTCGACATCTTTGTCGAGTATGCCAAGGCGGAGCCGGAGGATATCCTGATCCGCATCACCGCCGTCAATCGAGGGCCAGATCCGGCGCCGCTCCATCTGCTCCCGACCCTGTGGTTCCGCAATACGTGGTCCTGGTTTCATGATGGGCGCAGGCCGGTCTTGCGCCGGGTTCAGACGGCGGGCACGCCGGGCCGGATTACGGCCGAACACGACACGCTGGGCGAAATGTCACTCGCGTGGGAGGGAAGCCCGCAGCTCCTGTTCACGGAGAACGAAACCAACAACCGCCGCCTGTTTTCCGCTGCCAACCGGACCGCTTATGTGAAGGACGGGATCGGGAATCGACTGCTCCATGGAGAAGAGGGAGCGGTAAATCCCGCTGCGGTAGGCACCAAGGCGGCGCTGCACTACTCGAAAGTGCTGCGTCCCGCTGAGGCCTGGGCGTTGAGATGGAGGCTGTCCAGAGCCCGGGCGGCCCCCGATACCTGGGGATCGGAATTCGACGCCCTCATGGCCGGCCGGGAAGGCGAGGCCCACGAATTCTATAATCGGGTTGCCGCTCCCAGCCTCTCCGGCGATGCCCGTGACATCCAGCGGCAGGCTTTCGCCGGCATGCTCTGGAACAAGCAGTTCTATCACTATGTGGTGCAGGAGTGGCTGGACGGGGACCCCGCGATGCCCGCCCCGCCGCCGGACCGCAAGCGCGGGCGGAATTGTAACTGGTCCTTCCTGTACAATGACGACATCCTGTCACTGCCGGACAAGTGGGAGTATCCCTGGTTTGCGGCTTGGGATCTGGCCTTTCACTGCATCCCGCTGGCCATGGTCGACCCGGATTTCGCCAAGCGTCAGCTCATTCTGCTGACACGGGAGTGGTACCTGCACCCCAACGGACAGATCCCGGCTTACGAGTGGGCCTTCGACGATGTCAATCCGCCGGTGCACGCCTGGGCCGCCTGGCGGGTCTACAAAATCGAGCAGGAGATGTACGGGCGATCCGACGTCGTCTTCCTCGAGAGGGTGTTCCAGAAGCTGCTGCTCAACTTCACCTGGTGGGTCAACCGCAAAGATGCCGACGGCAGGAACATATTCCAGGGCGGATTCCTGGGGCTCGACAATATCGGCGTTTTCGATCGCAGCCGCCCTCTCCCAACGGGCGGACAGATGGAACAGTCCGATGCGACGAGCTGGATGGCATGCTATTGCCTGAACCTGCTCGCTATCGCGATCGAGCTGGCCAAGGTGACCCGGAGCTACGAGGACATCGCGGGCAAGTTCTTCGAACATTTTCTGTACATTGCACACGCCATGAACCACCTGGGTGTGGCGGACCAATCGCTCTGGGACGAGCAGGAGGGCTTCTTCTATGACCATCTGCACCTTCCCGACGGGAGCCGGATGCCGCTCAAAGTGCGCTCCATGGTCGGGCTCATCCCGCTGTTTGCTATCGAAACTCTGGAGCTGAGCGATCTCTTGCGGTTGCCCGACCTGGCCCGCAGGTTGAATTGGTTCATGGAACACCGGCCGCACCTTTCCAGGAACGTGACCTGCAACGGTGAAGCCGGCAGCTGCGAGCGGCGGATACTCTCGATTGTGACCCCGGAACAGCTCCGGCGCATCCTGTCGAGGATGTTGAGTGAAAATGAGTTTCTCAGCCCTTGCGGCATTCGCGCCTTGTCCCGGTATCACAGGGAAAATCCGTATGTTCTGAAAGTCGGCGGCATCGAACACCGGGTGGAGTATGAGCCGGCGGAGTCCACCGGCGGGCTGTTCGGCGGCAACTCCAACTGGCGCGGGCCGGTGTGGCTGCCCGTCAACTTTCTCATGATAGAGGCGCTGCAGAAATTCCATCATTACCTCGGCGATGATTTCAAAGTGGAGTGCCCGACCGGCTCGGGGAACATGAAGACGCTGCGGGAAGTGTCGCTGGATATCGCCCGGCGGGTGCTTTCGATCTTCCTGAGAGATGCCGCGGGCCGAAGGCCGGTGTTCGGATGTCGGGAGAAGATTCAAAGCGATCCGCTGTGGAACTCTCGGCTGCTTTTCCATGAGTATTTCAACGGGGACAACGGAGCGGGCCTGGGGGCTTCCCACCAGACCGGCTGGACCGGCCTGGTGGCCAACCTCCTGCAGCAGGTCGCGGAGGAGGGGCGCCAAGAGCCCGCAAGCGTGGAAGGCAGAGCGGCAGATTCCACGGACACATGAATCCCATCGAGAGATCCCGTAAGGTCAAGAAACTCGGACGTCCGGCAACTGTGCATCTCTTCGACGGTTGGAGCAGGGAAAGAGCCGCTATTTCGGTCGACAGCTTCCTTCGACAGCGGCGGCCGCCCAACGTCTTTCCGTTGTCTGCTGTAGTCCCAGTGCCGGGCGACGAGTTCACGATGCCAGCGTAGAATGGTATCCGGAGTCACGATGGTGGCCAGTTGTTCGAGCAAATTCCGCCCGAGGGGCTTGCCCTTGACAGCCAGCCGCCGGCGTTGGTCGTCGCTGAGCAGGATTCGGTTCTTTCCAAGCTTACCTCTGAGGACCCGATTCTCGGTCAGGAGATACTCGCCGACGTCCTGCTGTCGGCGATTGATCCAGCCGGCCAGGATTAGGAGCAAAAACTG
>VGYL01000853.1 GCA_016872975.1 Planctomycetota bacterium | reverse complement strand
GAGCATGGTGTAGACTTCATGGTCGAGCGGTTCGACGCCAACGTGGTCTTCGTCCCGATGGAACTGAAGAAGCAGGACGTGCAGCAGAGCCACGCTGTCGTTGCCCGGATGCAGTATGCCCAGAGGGCGACGGTGCTCAAGGGCGAGTACACGGCGCCGCAGATGCTGGCCCTGATGAGCCAGTTCCAGTTCTGCGTCGGGATGCGCCTGCACTTCATGATCTTCGCGGCCCTCCAAGGGGTTCCGTTCGTGGCTCTTCCCTATGCCTCCAAGGTCGAGGGCTTCCTGGAGGAGTCGGAGATCCCCATGCCGCCGTTGCGGGAGGTGACCACCGGCGGCCTGATCGCCTACATCGATCGCGCCTGGGATATCCAAGGTGAGCTGCGCCGCAAGGTCCAGGAGCGGCTTCCCGAGCTTCAGGAGCGGGCCCGGGAGAACAATCGGGTTGTTCTGCGCGTATTGTCCGAAGCGCGCCATGCGAAGGTGCCGGTGTGAAGTGGCAAGTGCGGGATCGAGTGGATCGGTTTGAGACTTCACGCTGCAAACCTCCAACGTCAAGCTTGGGAACTGCACGAGGATGCCGCCACTACGAAAACCCGGCTATGTGCCTCAGCCGCCCGCGACCGGCGAAGGACCGCTCCCGCAGGCGGCGATGCTGCCCCGCGTGTGGCTGCCGCCCCGACAGGCGATTCTGGGCGGCCAGACCGAGGTGCTGGTCGTAGGCGGCGGTCCGGCAGGTCTGGGGGCGGCCTACGGCGCCGCCACCGCGGGGGCCCGGGTGATCCTGGCGGAGCGGTATGGATTTCTCGGCGGCAACGCCACTGCGGCCCTGGTGATGCCGCTGACGTCGTTTCACACCCAAGGCCCGATCGCAGAACCTGTCAAGACGCGATTATTGCCCAACGACCACGGCCCGGGCGCGCCGGTCATCGCCGGTGCCTTGCAGGTCTTCCTGGAGCGGCTCATCCATGCCGGTGGTGTGATCCCACCATCGCTGGAGACGGGCTATGTCGTCCCGTTCGACCCGGAGATCTTCAAGCTCACCGCCCTCGACCTGTTGGACGAAGCGGGTGTGCCGTATCTGTTGCATGCCTTCGCGAGCGGGATAATCGATCGGCCTATGCCGCCTGCCGGGGAGGAGAAAGCTGTTGCCGACTACCGGCTGCCGGCTACCGACAACCAGTACGTCGTCTTCGAGACCAAGTCCGGCCCGCTGGTGATCGGGGCCAACGTGGTGATCGATTGCACCGGCAAAGGCACGGTGCTGCGGCGGCTCCCGCCGGGCGCGGCCTATGACATCCCCCTGCGCTGCCTGCTCCCGCGGATCGAAGAAGGTGAAAAGGTACGAACGGGAGAAGGTCGGAGCCCGTCGTCATCGTCCAGTCTTCCGGCCCACCTCCTGGACTACCTGCTGGTCGCCGGGCGCTGCATCAGCGGCACCCATGAGGCCAGCTCCTCCTACCGCTCCATGCCTGCTTCCATAGCCACCGGCCAGGCCGCCGGCGTCTGCGCTGCTCTGGCGACCCGGGCCCAGATCCGCCCGCGCGACGTTCCCGCCGCTGATTCGGTCCCAGCAGGGTGAAGTCACTCTGCAAGAATGCAAGCCGTCCCGTCGCCGCTCCGGGAGAGAGCATCTCCCCGGCATATCTGCGTCCATCCGTGTTGATTCGGCCATCCATCCAATGCTCATCCTGCTATCGAAATATGGCGTCGAGGCCGCCGACAGTTGCAGGGGCGACCTCGCGCCACCTAACCACCCATGCTCGAACTACTTCCCCATACACGCACGGTATGGAAGGACCTGGCCCCGAGAGATCTGCACGCCACTTGGAGGTAGACCATCGTGCAGCCGGACAGGCGGGCCCCACCAGTCCGACGGATCGAACTTCCAACCGCAGCGGCGGCCAACCCTCCCCTGCCCTATCACCCTGACTCGCCTGATCGGCGGTACAGCGGAGGGTTGGCCTGCACAGAAGAGAGCCGGATACTCCCGCACCTGCGCTCTGCTTCCGGTTGCTCGATCCGCTTCTGCGCTCCATACGATATCCGGGTAGGGACCATCCCTAAGGTTTTTCCCTAATCCCCGCCCGCCAAACCCGTACAACGGGCGGAAACACCTGATTCCAGAGCGGCCTATAAAATCTGCATTTTCACGCCTGTCGCCCCTCTCTATCAGTAAATTGCCCTTGCCAAATGCGGATTCGGAGCTATCATGTTCAGGCATGCCCCTACACGGGCGGGGAAAAACGTAGGCCGTGGTTATGCAAGGATTCCATTGCATGGAAGGAAAAGGGAAATGGCGAATGTAGAGCGAAGCATTGTCAGTGAACTCATCAATTTCCGCGGGATGGTGTATGCCCCCCAGACGGAAAGCGGCGTGCTCTTTCTGTTCGGCAAGGTCGCGGACGACCTGAACATGTACATCGAAGAGCTTCGGCCCCAGGCCCCGGACGCCATCGTGCGTCGTTTCACGGGCAAAGGCTGGGAGCGGCTCCGCGTCGAGTTCGAGCAGCGGTCCAGCGACTTCAAGCAGGGCGGCCGGGACGCCGAGGCCTGCGACCTGATCGTCTGCTGGGAGCACGATTGGCCCACCTGTCCGCTGGAGGTGGTCGAGTTGCGGGACCGCATCCGGGAGATGGAGAACTACCCGATCCGCCGGCCGGACGTGGTGGCCGACGACGAGGACGGCGAGGCCCTGGATGAGTGGTTCGCCCAGCACGGCGTGCAGGACCGGGTCCGCGGGCTGTTTCAACTGATGGCCGAGCATATCCGATCCGTGGATGACGCCTCTTTCTACAAGGTCAGCAAGTCGATGATCACCTTCTACAGCCCGGAGCGCACGTTCCTGCATGTGCATCCGCGTCAGAGCTCGCTGCGGATGGTCCTGTTCACCGGCGGCGAGCCGCTGGCGGGCGTCCAGCCGGTGGGCAGCCGCAACTCCGGCCAGAAGTGGGGCGCCCTGTCCATCAGCGACGAGGACCAGTTGCAGGACGCCTTGACGTCCATCGAGGAAGCCCACAAGCGGATCAACGCCGCGCTCAAGAGAAACGAGCGGACCGGCTGGCACGCGAAGGTCGAGGAATCGGCCGAAGAGGTCGAGTCCTACACCGACTGAGCCACCCTGGCACCGCGTTTCACAAGTACCGCGACTATGGGTGAGGTTGCTTCGTCGCCCTCGGCGCGCAGCGCCGCTGCGCGTCGGGCCTCGCAAGGACAGGATTGCCGCGCTCGGCGAGCCTCGCTCGCAATGACATAGGGCGCCCAAGTATACCCATCCTAAATGAGATTTCGGTGTCACGCTGTGATGACCTGGAAGTTCTCGGTCAGTAGACTACGCAGAGCAGTCACATGCTCGTCGATGCCCGCGAAGAACCTCTGGCAGGCGGCC
>VGYL01000852.1 GCA_016872975.1 Planctomycetota bacterium | reverse complement strand
GCACTCCAGTCTGCCGGCTCCGGGCGGACCCTGACCGTCTTCAGGAAGATAGTATGGCGCATATTTGAACCTGTGTCAAATTGCGCAGCCGGAATTGCGGGACCTGGCCGGCTCACGTGGCGGGCGGCAAGTTTCTGAGTCGATTGCCTGCCACAGGCGACGAGGCTCTCTCGGCCCGCGCCGATAGGCGGATTACGCCGGCGGGCGAGCATCGGGGCGGCGGCCGTGCAGGCCCAGCCGCTTGAAGAGCTCGTCGGCTATCCAGATGGAGCTGGAAACCAGCACGATCAGAAGCCAGTCGAAGAGCGACAGAGGCACGGTGCCGAAGAGCAACCGACCTACGGGGGTGTGGATGACCGTGATCTGCAGAATGATGGCAATGCCGACGCCCACGAGGAGCCACCGATTGCGGAATGGGCCGATGGAGAAGACCGACTGGTACTGCGAGCGGGCGTTGAGGGCCTGGAACCATTCGAAGGCCACCATGGCGGTGAAGGCGAAGGTCTGGGCGTGGGCGAGGTCGGAGACGCGGTAGCGGTACCAGAACAGCAGGAGCGTGCCGGCGGCCATGAAG
This sequence comes from Planctomycetota bacterium, assembly GCA_016872975.1. Taxonomy (GTDB): domain Bacteria; phylum Planctomycetota; class Phycisphaerae; order Sedimentisphaerales; family Anaerobacaceae; genus PLanc-01. Next base: position 2,831 of record VGYL01000852.1, on the reverse strand, counting down.
GGTGTCAGCAGGGCCAGCCGGCGCAGGAGGGGCCAGTCGAGGATGGGCGTGCCGGGACGCCGGGGACGCTGGCGCAGCACGTCCGCGGGCTCCAACCGGTCCTGTTCCGCCGGCATCTCACGATACGCCCCTGCCAGCACACGCAGCGCCTGGGCGGCCAGGTCCTCATTGACTTGCAGAATCTCCCGTCGCTGCGACGGCTCCAATTCCACGCGCCGGCCATCCCGCAGAACGTGCGTGCAGAAATCCAGCAGACGCTCGGGCGCCCCCTTGGCGTACAGGAGTCGCTCGACAGCACGCGGGCATCGGCCGCCACGCGATCGCCCGTCTCCAGCGCCAGGACATCGCCGGGCGCCACTTCGGAGGCCTCGAGCTGCTGCGGCTGTCCATCCCGCAGGACCCGGGCGCGCGGCGCGCTCATCTTCCGCAAGGCCGCCAAGGCCCCCTCGGCCCGCCATTCCTGGATGAATCCCAGGAGCGTATTCAGCACGACCACGCCGGCAATCACCGCCGCATCGACTCGTTTCCCCATGGCGAGCGAAACCGCCGTCGCACCGATCAACAAGTAGATGAGCGGATTGTGAACCTGGCGCAGGAGCAGCCACAGAGGATTGACCCCTTCGCCGGCCTCCAGCGTATTCGGACCGGTCTCGTCGAGGCGGTCCTGCGCCTGCGCCGTATCCAACCCCTGAACGGAGGTCTTCAATCGTTGGAGAACCTGATCTTGCGGCATCGCATGCCACGGGACCTCGCGGCTTTCCTTCGCCATGCTTACATCCCCATCGACACGCGCGGGATCGGCGGCGCCGAGACCAAGCGTCCGCGGCCGCCGCCCCCTTCGCTCGCGGCCAGTGTAGAGCGGCGGATGCCCCGGAACAACCCAGGTTTTTCCTGCGGCGGACGGGTCAGGCTACCGGGCCGTAGCGGGGGCCGAGTTGAGCGGCCAATTCCTTGCCGTAAGCGAGGAGGTCCTCCCGCTCCTGGGCGGTCAGGGGCTTGTACCGGCGGGCCAGCTCGACGTTCTGGAGCGCCTGTTCCATCGTGAAGGGCCCGATATTGGCGACGCTGACCCCTTCGAGGTCCAGGGCATAGGCCAAGGCCTGGCCAAGCCGCTCCGGCGGCGTGTTGCAGCCGATTCCGGCTTTGCGATGGTTCGGGAATCCGCCCTTGATGCCGGCGTAGACCTTCATCGCCACCACTCCCACATTCCGCTTGCGGCATTCCGGCAGGACCTTGCTCTCGAAGTCGTAGATGTTGCGGTCGGCATAGTTCATCACGGGCATCACGACATCGATCTGATCCGTTTCGAGCATCTTGACGAACTGCGGCGGCCGGGCGTGGCCGGAGATGCCGATAAAGCGGAGCTTGCCGGCCTGCTTCTGCTGGAGCAGGTATTCGAGGATGCCGTCTTTGGCCATGACCTTGCCGAGGTCCTTGCCCCCGACGTGGTGAATGTGTACGAGGTCCACGTGATCGGTCTGGAGCAGACGCAGGGACTCCTCGAACGACTTCTGTGCCTGCGGCCCGGAATCGGTCCAGCACTTGGTGACGAGAAAGACCTTGTCGCGGCGCGACGGGAGAATCCGGCCGAGGGCCTCTTCCGCGATGCCGTAGATCCGCGCGGTATCGACGTAATTGACGCCCCGATCGATCACTTCGGCGAAGATCTTCTCCGCCTCCGACACGTCGCCCCGGGCCTCGCCGAGGGGCGCGGTGCCCAGGCCGAGGATCGTCACCTTGGCCCCGGTGCGGCCGAGGACACGCAGGGGTAGCTCAGGCGTGCCGGCCGGGTCCGCTCGAACCGCAGAGGACGCGACCGCCAGTCCCGCCCCCGCCGAAACGCTTTTCTGCAAGAACTCACGACGACTGAATCTGGCTGAAGACATGGTTCTTCTCCTCTATCAACGTCCGGCTTGCCATGTTCCGTTCCCTCCATAGTCACAACTCGTCTCGATCCCGTGATTCTCACACCCGGCGGTCTGGGGACCAACTACGGCGTCCCCGTGGCGCACAGGTTGCTCGCAATCTCCTGCAGCTCTTGGAGGCTGGGGTCGCAATCCTGGGGTGTGTACACCTTCGGCCCCATGCCGCAGGGCAGGGTCAATAAGTCCCCTTCCCGGAAGTCCCGCACATCCTGGCCGCTCTGAATGCCCCAGGCGAGGCGCTTGCCGTTGCGATAGGCGGGGTACTTCGTGATGTCGTACGAGGAGGCGTCGAAGCTGATGATCTCGATCTCGGAGCGGAACAGGTCGTCCCAGTTCATGCTGCCACAGACGTGGACGCCGGAGGTGACCGGGAAGCTCTCGAACAGTGCCGACCACAGCCGCCGGTAATCGAATCCGACCTGGCCCAGGGCGGGCTCATCCAGAAAGAGAATGACATTGCCGACCTGCAAACCGTCGAGAATGGCCGCGATATGCTGATACGCCCGGCTGATGGCCTCGTCCTCCGAGTAGCCGCTGAGGATCAGCGTCGCCGGACCGATGCACTGGACCTTGACGACGTCCAAGCCCGCAACGCACTCTTGAAAGCGGCGCAGGCAACTCAGCTTTCCCGGCTCTTTGGCATACTCCAGCATGGCATCGCCCCGTTTCGGGAGCTCGGGCAGAAATGGGATATCATGCCGCAGACTGTACTGGACGGCCTGGTCGACGTCGTCGAAGGGCAAAGATCCGATTTGCGTGACGATCTTCCTTTGCACCGCTGTATTCCTTTCACCTTTGACCGCGTCGTTTCCATCCTTGTGACGGCGTCCCGCTCAACTCCCGAGCAGAGACAGCCGGTGACAGCCCGTTTGTAGTGTGCTCGTAAGAGCATAGAATTCTCCGCGT
>VGYL01000851.1 GCA_016872975.1 Planctomycetota bacterium | reverse complement strand
CGAGCACGGCTTCGTCGACATGATCGTCCCCCGCAAAGACCTCCGCAGCGAAATCGCCCGCCTCATCGACTACTGCCAGAAGTAGCCTGGGCGTCCCGCCCATGACTCATCGGCAGGATGCCGATGCCGCGGAATCGTATGACGGGGTGGCATCGCCAAGGCCTCGGGCCTTGACGATGGCTCTCTCGCCTGCGATCGAGGCACCGTCGAGGGTATTAACCATCGTCAAAGGCGGAGCCTTTGGCGATGCCACCCTCTACAACAAGGGAAAGATGTGTCCAACAGTGAGACGCTCGCGCCCATGAGTAGTACGGCCGTCCCGGCCGTGAGCGTAGCGTGGGCGTCCCGCCCATGACTCATCGGCAGGATGCCGATGCCACCGAATCCCAGGGGCAGGAGGCCCGTGTTACAGTTTATCCTGTTCCTCCGGCTCTACGTCTTCCACCTTGGACATGGCCTGCTGGAACTTCTCTCTGTTGGCGCGTCTTGCACGCTCCCCCAAATGCTCTTGCGATACTCTCTCGTACAGGGACTCCGGCGCAATATCGGCTCCATTCGGCCAGGCAATCGTCCCTCCTTCGATCCGCGCCTGCCGGAAGAGTTCCAAGTCCCGCAATGGCGCAAACACCGGGCCTCTGTCGAGGTACTCCGCAAAATTCACCTCCCCACGGGTCCCGTCATCAAAAGCGATGTGATAACGGTATCCGCCGGTGAATCTGATCTCGGTGACGTCGTTCAGATCCCACATGATCTACCTTCAATCCAACTCGCGATCAGCCGATGCCTATCCCAGATCGTCGGGCTTGAGGCCCGTGTGCTTGGCTATCCGTGACAACATATGTGGACCGACTTCGTCACGGTCGTGAAACGCAAAGGTGAAATCAGGCCAACCGGGACGGCAAAGCACTCTGTGTGAGGTACCCGATTGGCGTTTGACAGCCCACCCAATCCGCAAGAGAGCGGCAAGCACCAGGCGCGCTTTCGTGGACGGCCATTGACTCATGCGGGTACCGCAAAGACCGTGCGAAGCTCCGGGATTTCCTCCCCGTTGTCAAGACGATCCGCCCAGACACGCAGGGCCAACGCCTTGACTTTGGAGATGGCTTCCTCCCTGCTGCTGCCGTACACCATCACACCCGGCAAATCGGGTACCTCGGCTATCCACCGACCGTCGTTTTCTCTGTCAATCTCGATTTGCATAGATCACCTGTGCAAATAGTATACTCGATCCCTCCCGTGTGGACAACCCCGCTTCGGCCCAAGAAATGCCCGGCCGGCCGACGGCAAGCAGCTACGCGCCGCCAACGCAACGACGCGGCAGAGTGTTCCTGACAGGAAACCGGGAGGAGGAGAACTGCTTTGATTTTCGTGCCGCTGCCCGTATAATCCCTGCAAGAACAGCTTATGGGAGAATTCTGTGGGTTACTTTCGTGACAACGTGGAACGGGCCGAGGGGTATATGCCGGGGTTTCAGCCGAAGGCGACGGATGTCATCAAGCTCAATACGAATGAGAACCCGTATGAGCCGTCGCCGTGGGTGTTCAAGACGATGGACGGGATCCGGCCGGAACAACTGCGGCGGTATCCGGACCCGCTGGGCAACGCCTTCCGGGAGATGGCTGCCCTGATCAACGGGGTTCAGCCGGAGAACATCATGTGCTGCAACGGCGGCGATGACCTGCTCTCCATCGCGATCCGGGCCATCTGCGACGAGCGGCGTCCCCTGGCGTACCCGGTCCCGACGTACTCGCTGTATCCGGTGCTGGCGCAGTTGCAGAACTGCCCGGCGATCGAGATTCCGTTCGATGAGACGTTCGGCCTGCCGGGCCCGCTGGCCACGACCGGGGCGGCGCTGACGATCCTGTGCAACCCGAATGCCCCGACCGGCAGCTTCATCCGCGTCGAAGAGATCGCCGCCCTGGCCGGCAAGCTGACCGGCGTGCTTCTGGTCGACGAGGCGTACGTGGATTTTGCGGAAGAGAACTGTGTGGCGCTGGTCAAGGAGTTCGGCAATGTCATCGTGCTGCGGTCCCTGAGCAAGGGGTACTCCCTGGCCGGCCTGCGGTTCGGCTATGCCATCGCCGACCCGGGTCTCATCGAGGGCCTGCTCAAGGTCAAGGACTCGTACAACGTCGATGCCGTGGCGATAGCCCTGGCCGCCGCCGCCCTTGAGGATCAGGATTGTTTTCGGGGGCACGTGGAGAAGATCAAGAGGGACAGGACGGTCCTGACGCAGCAGTTGCGGGCCCTGGGTTTCGCCGTCCCCGAGAGCCATGCGAATTTCGTCCTTGCCCAAGTGAAAAGCGGCTCGGCCGGCCGGATCCACGAAGAGCTGGCCCGGCAGAACATTTTTGTCCGGTACTGGAACGTCCCCGGACTCAGCGATAAGCTGCGCATCAGCATCGGTACGGAGGACCAGAACGAGTTGCTGATCGCCGCTCTCAAGGGAATCCTGTCGGAAGGTGGAGACAAGTCATGAATCGCGAAGGCATGAATCGCAGGCAGTTCGTCGGTACGGCGGCCCTGACGGCGGCGGGGCTGATCGGAGCCGGGGCGAGGCCCGGCCAGGCGCAACCAAAGCCACAGGCGGCCAAGCCCGGCATCAAAGTGGGCCTGTACAGCATCACCTTTCTGGGTGTCTGGTACCAGGGCAAGGCCCTCACGCTGGAGGGGATGGTCCAGAAGGCCAAAGAGTACGGCTACGACGGCATCGAGATCGACGGCAAACGGCCGCACGGCAATCCCATCGACTGGCCGACGAGACGCTGCCAGCAGTTGCGCTCCCTGGCCGACGGCGAAGGGATCGAGATCTACGCCGTAGCCGCCAACAACGACTTCAGCAGTCCCATCTGCGAGCACCGTGAAGCCCAGATCGTCTATCTGCGGGAGCTGATCCGGATGGCCTCGGACTTGGGCGCCCCGGTGGTCCGGGTCTTCCTCGCCTGGCCGGGTGTCACCAAACACCCCCAGATCGCCACCTATACCCTCGCCCGCAACATCTGGCAGTACACCCATTCCCTGACCACCAGCGCGGACGACTGGAGCCGGTGCCGGGATGGCTTGGCCGAATGTGCCCGCTATGCGGCGGACTACGGCGTGACCCTGGCGCTGCAAAACCACGTTCCTATCATCACCGGCTACCATGACATGCTTCGCATGATCCAGCAGATCGACTCGCCGCACTTGAAGGCCTGTCTCGACCTGCCGCTGCTGTCCGACAAGAGCCCGGAGGGCATCCGGGCGGCGACGGCCGCGGTCGGGCGGCTTCAGGTCCTGTCACACTTTGGTGGCGAATACGAACGGGCGGCCGACGGCTCGATCGTCAACGATCGGGGCAATGAGGCCCACGTGCACTTCATTCGCGGCATGCGACAGATCGGTTACTCCGGCTATATGGGATACGAGTTGTGC
>VGYL01000850.1 GCA_016872975.1 Planctomycetota bacterium | reverse complement strand
ACTCGAAGGTTTTTTTCCAGACCACTTTTTCTCCTACAAAACCGTAATGCTCCCCTTGGTGAAGGGGTCGTCGGGCCTCGGGAAGTATTGGGCCAGCCACTGGATCTGGCCGCCGCGCTCGTTCCAGTATTTCGTGATGACGCGGACGGTGGGGTCCTTGCCGCCGGCGTAGGGGTCCTGGACGGTCGAGATCATCGTGTTGATGCCGCACTGCTCGCACATCTCCCAGGTCTGGATGATCTTCTCGTCGGTGAAATAGTGCTTGAGCAGCTCGGAGACGTAGATCATGTCACGGGCGTGGGCAAAGCCGTTGATGAGATTGCCGCCGCAGATGAGCCGGCTGACCTGGAGCTTGCCGATCCGGCCCATCGGCAAGGGGATGGCGGCGGCGGGCGGCTTGGCGTCCTTGGCCTTTGCCTCCTGGGCGAGCAACGCCTTCTCTTCCAGGCTCAATCCGACGACGCCCGTGGTAAAGGCACAGGTCTTCAAAAAATTGCGGCGGTCCATATTCTCGGTGTTCATACCAATCCCCAATTGCTGCCACGATCTCAATCTTTCCCATTGTGATGGAGAACCGCGGTGGCGTCAAGGTCCTGGTTTGTCAGATGCTTGTAAGAGCATGAAGATGGCGTCTGACGACGCCACTACAAACCAGGCCTTGCGGCTCCCTGCCGCCCGGGAGTTTCTTCTTGGCCCTGGCTACTTCCTTAGAACCGCGTCGTAGTCTGCGTGTAGTTGCGAGAGAGTTACCATCGTCGGTCAGGAGCGACAGCCGCAACCGATCGCAAGAAAGAAGGTGAACCATGCACGAGGAATACCAGGATTGCATCGATGCCTGCAATGACTGCGCCGTCGAGTGCGAGCATTGTGCCAGTGAATGTCTGCAGGAGGACAATGTCAAGATGCTGGCCCGCTGCATCGCGCTGAATCACGATTGTGCGAGGATCTGTTACACCGCCTCGGGGCTCATGGCGAGCGGATCGGAGTTCGCCCGGGATCTGTGCCGCCTGTGCGCGGAGATCTGCCGGGCCTGCGGCGCCGAATGCCGCAAGCACAAGATGGAGCATTGCCAGCTCTGCGCCGACGCCTGCGAGCGCTGCGCCGAGGAATGCGAGAAGATGGCGACCGCCCGCGTCGCCTGATCTGGCTCACGTCCGCGACACGTGCAGGAAGCGGGCGTTGATGGCGACAATCACCGTCGAGGCCGCCATGAGGGCCGCCCCGACGGCGGGACTGAGCAGGATGCCGAAGCGATAGAGCACCCCGGCGGCCAGGGGAATCGCCACCACGTTGTAGCCGGTGGCCCAGAGCAGGTTCGGGACCATCTTGCGGTACGTCGCGCGGGCCAATTCCATGATGGCGGTGGCATCCGGCGGATCGGAACGCACCAGCACGATGTCGGCGGTGTACGGATTGATGAAGAATGGGGATTCCTCCCGATCACGAGAGTAGAGATTGCTTCGTCGCCAAAGCTCTTCGCAATGACATACTTGGGCGCCCTATGTCATTGCGAGCGAGGCTCGCCGAGCGCGGCAATCTACCACCCATAGTCGCGGCACTTGTCAAACGCGGTAGTAGCGACCGGGCGGAGCGGGTGGGTAAGAGTCCGGCCGAACTGCTGACCGGTCAAACGCATCCCCACTGGCTGGAACGCTCGGCTATACCCGCTTCCGGCGCAACTGAGCCGTCGCTCCCACGCCTCGTCGATCTCCCCGAACCACCTCCTTCGGAGGCTGCGCCCAGGCCCCACCCACTATTACCCCAAAACGCCCATTTTTTGAACCAGGCCCCAGATGACTCCGAGAGAGCAATGTAAGTTCGGATGGCAGAAAGGATTACGTCTTGAACCACGGAGGGCACAGAGACCCCAGCGCGGCCTCGGGCTTCGCCCATCGGCCGCAACCAAAAAGTTCGTCCCAGAGAAAAGCGTTGTAACGTACTGTGGATCAAGACGTTACGAACGCTCGAATCAAAATCGAGCACGAAAAACAACGTTCTGCAAGATTGTACTACGGAGACAGAACCAAAGACACCTCACGGGAAGGACGTAGGGTTTCACCGAGGTCGGTACCGCACCGGGGCGGGTCAATCCCCTCTTCTCCGGGCCCTCCGTGATCTCCGTGGTTCAAGACTTCTTGGTTCCCGCCGCAGGCCGGGCTGGGCCAATCTGCGAAATCTGTGGCTCACTGCTCTTTGGTTCCGGCCGCAGGCCGGCCTGGCGCCGCGGGGGCTGCCTTTCTTGACCCTGGACCGGGTCGCGGAGAAAGAACGCCCCTACGGGAGCACGTTCAGGCTCGGCCGCCACACGAGTTGGCGGAGCTTGCGGACCAGCTTCGTGCAGAAGAACCGCGACGAGAACTCCAGGCCGTTGGCGCGAAACGCATGGACGATCTCCCGGTTGCCCTGGATGATCCCGCGCAGCGTATTGGCCCGCCCGCCCACGCGCATCCGCACGAACGGCCGCGGCACGTACCGCACGCGGATTCCGTGCCTCTCGATCAGCCGCAGCATGAACTCGAAATCCCCCGCGATCCGATACCGCGGATCGAACCCGCCGAACTCGTCGTACAGCGCCCGCCAGCAGAAGAACGTCGGATGCGGCGGCATCCACCCGCTGTGGAACGCCCGCGGCCCTCGTTCGCTTCCCGCTTCACGAACCACAAACCACGCCTCTTCAACCGCACGAGCGTAACTGAAGGGCACACCCCGCGAAGCGCCTGGGAACGCCAATCGCCTGATTGGCATAAGACCAGTCCTCATCCGAAGCCGACCGGGAGATCGGCGTTCCCGGCCAGATAGTCCAGCGCTCCGGCCGCCACCTCCGCCATCCAGTGGCGGTCCAGGCCCGCCGCGAAGCGGGCCAGCGCCGCCGGCACGTCCGCCCCGCCCAGCCACCCGGCCAGCCGCCGCTCGGCCCGCCCGAGCCGGGCCCGCACCTCCTCGGGCGTCAGTTCCAGCAGCCCGGCCAGATCCTCCGCCGTCCGCCCGCCCACGTGATGCAGCAGCAGGACCTCCCGCCCGGGCCGCTTCAGCGCGTTGACCGCCGTCGCCATATACTGCATCCACGGGTCCGCGAGCAACGGCTCATCCGGCCCCCTGGCGCCAGTCCTCGCCCCGCGCCCCCGCCCTCACGTCCGGCCCGACCACCCGCAGGGTGATCTTCACGATCCGCCCGGCCGGCACCGCCGGGCCCACCTCCCGGGCCACCATGCACGCGCTGATCAGCGTATAGAGCCCGATCTGCTGCGCCTGCCGCCGCCCGTTGGTATACGCCGCACAGCGCACCAGCACATAGGGAACATCAGACCTCCTGACATAGCCCCTTTATGATGTGACAGGTTCGGGAGCCTGCACCGCCAGGCGGAGACGTAGATGGGTACCGGGGAACGGGACGGCCAAGTCGTGAACTTATCCC
>VGYL01000849.1 GCA_016872975.1 Planctomycetota bacterium | reverse complement strand
GAAGACGCTCAGCGTCCGGCCGTAGATGGTCAGCAACAACATCAGCAGCAGCAGCGCCTGGCCCACGATCAACAGGGCCGGTTTGAAGTGCCAGAGGGCCCAGCGGCCCGCCGCCACCAGGGCCGCGAAGTTGCACAACGCATAGATCGTCAGGTACATCCCAAACTGGCGTTCCGCATACCCCAGGCCCCGGAACACCAGGGCAAACTGCGAGCGGACGACGGCAAAACAGATACAGGCGCTGAACAGCGCGATGCGGGACACCCAGCGGCAGTCGGAGAGCAGCCGCGGGTCGTAGGCGACCGAGTGGGTCGCGACAGCGGAAGGTGCGTCCAGGGGCGCAGGGGCGACCCCGGAGCCCGGCTCCCCGTCCGCTGACTCCCGATCGGCCGACAGGTTGCGGGCCGTCGAGCCATCGCGGCCAAACCTCAGCAACAGCAGCGACAGCAGCACGGAAACCACCGCGGCCAGGAGCGGCAGCACGGCGTTGACCTCAAACAGCCGACCGCCGATCAGCGGGCCGATAATGCCGCCGCCGGACCACGCGCCGTTGTAGCGTCCGAATCGCCGGTTCAGCCGTACTCCCTCGTAATCGGCGGAGACCCAACTCATCAGGAACGGCCAATAAAGAGCCATCGCCGCCCCGCCGACGCCGCCGGCGGCGATCAGCGCCCAGATCCACAGCGGACCGCCGCTTTCGGGAAACCATCGGGTCCACCGGGCGGAAAGACACATCGTGGCCGTGGCGAACAGAGCCACGGTGCCGGCCGAAAGCGTGGTCCGTCGGACGCGCAGATGGCCGAACCGGGAGCCGGTAACCAGCAAGGCGATCAGATACGCGAAGTTGTTGGCCGCCGGGGCGTAGCCGACGTGGGCGCTCGTGCCCCCCATGCTGCTCAACACGAACGGCATGGCCGTCCACGCCATACTCAGGCTGACCGCCATCATGAATGCCGCACCGTACAGCGGCCAGGCGCGATCGTGCCGCTTACGCCGCAACTCCTTGCTCTCTTCTGACATCCTGCTTGTGCTCCAAAGCTACTCATTGTAGCGTCCCGCCCGCGGCATGCCAGTAGCCGGCGCAAGATTCAGGAAACACCGCAGGCGCCCGAAGATCCACCGCAAGCATCGCGTCCCCCACCAGCCGCACACCCCCAGAGCCGGTTCCGCAGCACCCGTGGTACTGTCCCTTCCATACCTCCCCAGAACACTATGCGAAACCCCAAGAGGCGGTTCAGGGGAGTGCATCGGTGCTCCTACCTGTCCGTCGCTCCAGGAGCCTGACACGTCGTGTCGTATTCCGGAATATCTCCGCTCGCCCCTTTTCGGCACAAAATTGGCGCCCCGGCCCCTTCCGGTCCCTCTCCGGGCGCTGCCGGTTCGAGGACAGGCTTGCGAGCCCCTCCCCGGAACCGGTCAACCGCAGAATGATTCATGACGTACGACGGCCGAAGGGGATACGCGGTAGACCAGAACTGCCGACCGACAACCGGGAGCTGGGAACTGTCTTTGAGCTGCCAATCGTCCCCCGGAAGCGCTCTGTGACGCTGCCACAGTCTCCATTTTTTCCTGGATTCTCGAGGCCGCTGGCGGTACAATCTCTCCGATCGCCGGTTATCCAAGCGCGGTTGTGTCCATGGTTGTCGAGTTGACGGTGCATATTCCTTGCGTTGGATGAGGGTGGACATCAGACAGCTCGGGGAGAAGGAGAAGGTTTTGGCAGAAAAGGTGAAGATACCGAAGAGCAAAGCGGCGCTCCAGCGTCCGCTGAGCGAGCGTCATGCGTTCCTGCTGATCGAGAAAGACAACGCCTGGATCACGAGCCGCAATCGTGAGCTGGCGGAGACTTTCGGCGCGCTGATCACGCGGGGCGATCCCGTCACCGTCGAGAAGACCGGGAGGGTCATCGTCTGGGGGATCTACGCCGGAGAGCCCCAGGAGACCGGCTCGATCATCCTCGATCGTAAACCGGACGGCCGCTTCAAGCTCGTCCCGCTGGACGTGACGCCGAATAGCCTGCTGACGCGCGTGGCCCACTTCGTCGGACGCCCCGGCAGCGTGACCTCCGAAGAAGGGCAGCACGGACTCGTCTTCCGGGGCGAGCTCCGGCATCCCGGCGCGCCCCTCGCGACGCAGGCGCCGGCTGAGGCGCCGCAGCCCGGGGCCGCGCCGGCCGCGGCGGCGCCGACCGGAGGATTCGAGAAGATCACCGGGGCCGACGCCATCGCCGCCCTCGGGCAGAAAGTCAGCCTCGAGTTCATCGAGGGCGGCATCAAGATCCGCATCCGCGGCAAGCAGGCGGACTGCGAGAAGACCGCCCAGCGCATTCTCAAGGGCAGCCCGACCGTGGCTTCGGAACAGGGCGCCAAGTACATGATCGAAGGCAACCTCAGCAAGTCGTTTCTCAAAAAGGGAGCCAACCAGCAGGGTCCCGATGCCCAGGGCGTGTATACCCGGGACGACGCCTCGGAGCGCAGCTTCACAGCCTTCGGCGAGAATCTCCCCGCCGTCCAAGCCGCCTGTGAGGCCGGCTGCAAAGAAGGCACGATGTTCACGATCGTCGTCAACGACCGCTCGGCCGGTCCGCTCGTGATCAGCTCCGGCAGACGCCGCGCCGTGTGATTCCCTGGCAAGAACAAGAGGAAAAACGGTTCCGTGTGCGGGAATGCCGGGACCTTTCCGCGCCCGGCGCGCCGCGGAATCGGACGCGCCGGTCCCTCCGGGAGTAAGATCGCACGTGCCCGGAACCAGTATTCACGCAAACACACCTGCTTTCGCCTGTCCCCGGAATTGCCAAGAGCAGGAGAGCAGAGCCGCAAAAAACACCTGTGACAATCAAGAGGGCCCTGCGATCGGCCGCAGGGCCCCTTCCGGCCCCGAGGGCACAGAAATGATGGCCTTCGGCAAGTCAAAAGTAAAAAGCTAAAAGGAAAAGGACACGTTGGGGTCCGGCCGGCTTGCTCCCGCTGCTCTTTTCTACTTTTCCCTTTTTCCTTTTTCCTTTCTTTACGAGCACACTACAAGCGAGCCGCGCCAGCGCTGGACGATCTTCATCCGATCGCCTCCGAGCCGCGCTCGCCGGTGCGGATCCGGATACACTCGGGCAGGTCCGTGACGAAGATCTTGCCGTCGCCGATCTGGCCGGTGCGGGCGCCCGCGATGATCGCGTCGATGGTCTTGTCCACGAAGTTTTCGTTGACCGCGATCTCCAGGCGGACCTTCTTGAGCAGGTTCACCTCGAACTTGATGCCGCGATAGCTCTCCTCGTAGCCCTGCTGGGCCCCGCACCCGAGGGCGTTCGTGACCGACATTTTGTGGACTTCGGCCTTGTACAAGGCCCGTTTCACGTCATTGAGTTTGTGTGGCTGAATATAGGCTGTGATCAGTTTCATCGATTGACTCCTAGCGCGGCCTTC
>VGYL01000848.1 GCA_016872975.1 Planctomycetota bacterium | reverse complement strand
ATCGCCGCCGGTGCTGAGGTCCATGATCGCATCGGCCCCGACCGTCAGGGCCGCTTCCATCTTCTCGATCTCGCTCTGCACCGAGCAGCGCACGCTGCTGGTCCCGATATTGGCGTTGACCTTCGTCCGCAGGGCCCGGCCGATGCCGGCGGGCCGGAGGTTGCTTTGGAGATGAATCGTATTGGCGGGGATCACCAGCCGTCCGGCCGCGACCTCGTCGCGCACGGCCGCGACCTCGAGCAACTCGCTCGCGGCCACCCGCCGCATGGCTTCGGTGATGATTCCCGCTCTCGATTCGGTCAACTGTGTCGTCATGATCTGCTGCTCCTCTGGATTTCACCGCCGAGGGCGGCCGTGCTGCATCGCCGCCAATAAAAAAATCGCTCCTGGCGGAAGCGATTCATCGGGTCAACACCACACTGTCCATCGCTTTCCTACGCAGGCATATCCGCCACCGCGGCGTTTGTCCTGATCAGGTTCCGAGGGTCTTTTCTCAGGCCCGCCATCCGCGGGCCACCCCTAGCGACCTATCGCATTGTACGCCGGACCCCGAACGCCGTTCAAGGAAATTCCCGAGGGGCCGCGCGACAGCGCGACAGGGTGCGACCGCCCTGATGAGTTTTGACGGACAAATTCGGTAATGGCTGGGTGCCATGCCTACGGCTTTGCGTAGGCATGTTCTGCTGATCGACTCGAACATGTCTACGAGGCGTAGACATGGCACCCAACGATGGGTGACCTGGGATTACCGGTTCTGCTCGTCAAAACTCATCAGGGGCGTATGCGCTCTCTTCGTAGGGCGAGCGTCCTCGCTCGCCAGAGAAGTCGGGCGAGGACGCCCAACCTACCAAGAGGCTGCGCCGGTCCTTTCGCCCGGGGAGCGCCGATGCAAAAATAGGGATGGTCTCTCCGGAGTCAAGCCCGTAGAATGAGACCGTGTGCCAAGCAACCAGGCAAGAAAGGCCCAACGAAAAGGAGGATAATCTCGTGAAAATTCTGCTCAGCCTCGTGGCGATCGTGGCGATGCTACTGCCGGCCGGTCCGGCGTTCGCGGCACGGACCAGACTCAATGTCCTGTTCCTCGCCGTGGATGATATGAACAACGACCTCGCCTGTTTCGGTCATCCGCTGGTGAAATCGCCGAGCCTCGACCGTCTCGCGGCCCGGGGCGTGCGGTTCGAGCGGGCGTACTGCCAGTTCCCCTTGTGCAGCCCGAGCCGCTCCTCGCTGCTGACCGGCCTGCGCCCGGACAGCACGCGGGTGTTCGATTTGCAGTACCATTTCCGCCAGGACCTGCCCGATCTCGTCACGCTGCCGCAGATGTTCATCCGCCACGGCTACTACGTGGCCCGCGTCGGCAAGATGTACCACTACGGCAATCCGGGCGACATCGGCACCAACGGCCTGGACGACCGCCTGTCGTGGCTGGAGCGGCTCAATCCCGCGGGACGCGACAAGACGACCCTCGAAGTTGACATCATGAACTACACGCCCAAACGGGGCCTGGGCTCCGCCATGGCGTTTCTGGCGGACCCGACCGGGACCGATCCGGAGCACACCGACGGCAAGGTGACCGACCAGACGATCCGCCTGCTCGAAACCCACAAGGATAAGCCGTTCTTCATCGCCGCCGGGTACTACCGGCCGCACTGCCCGTGGGTGACGCCCAAGAAGTATTTCGACCTCTATTCCCTGGAGGCGATGTCGCTGCCGAGCCTCGACCCGCAGACCCCGCGCCGGTACCCGTCCCCGGCCCTCGCTTCGACCAACCCGTGGCCCTACTGTGGCGTGACGCCGGAACAGGCCCGCGAATGCAAGCGGGCGTACTACGCGTCCATTTCCTTCGTCGACGCCCAGATCGGCCGGTTGCTCGACGCCGTGGACCGGCTGGGGCTGCGCGACAACACCATCATCGTGTTCTGGAGCGATCATGGCTATCATCTCGGCGAGCATGGGTTGTGGTTCAAGCAGAGCTGCTTCGAGGAATCGGCCCGCGTGCCGCTGATCATCTCGGCGCCGGGTCAGAAGACCGCGGGCCGGGCGTGCTCGCGTCCGGTCGAGTTGGTCGATCTGTACCCCACATTGGCCGAACTGACGGGTCTGACGCCACCGGCGCACCTGGAAGGCGAGAGTCTGCGTCCGCTACTGGCGGACCCCCAGGCCCCGTGGAGCCATGCGGCGTTCACCCAAGTCCAGCGCGGCGCCGACCCGGGCCACAGCGTCCGGACTGAGCGCTGGCGGTACACGGAATGGGCTTACGGCGCCAAGGGACAGGAACTCTACGACCACGACAGCGACCCGCAGGAGTTGCAGAACCTGGCCGCCGAGGCCCGGTACGCCGAGGTCGTCGCCCAGATGAAAGCCTTGCTCAAGCAGGTGCATCCGGTGTCCGTCAAAGGGGGCAAGGCTGTACCGGACACCAAGGCGAAGTTCTGCAACTGACGTGTCGTCCCGGGTGTGGGTGCCGGCGCGCCGTCAGGAGAGATCTTCGAGGATCTTCTCGAGGACGGCGTCCAGGCGGTCCTCGATGTTGTAGGTTCCTTCGCCCAGTCGCCGGCGGATTTCCAGAACCTTGTTCACACGAATCCCCGCGCACGAGTCTTCCGCCAGGACGGCCGAAGTCGAGCACGGATCATTGGTGCGGTACGGTCGCTCCATCTCTATTCCCACCCCAAGTGAACCTCACCAATCCCACGCACCGGGAAGACCGCCCCGCAAATGCTCCGCCGGGCGGGAACGACGCTCGTTCTCACGAAGAACGGCAACGGAATCCGTCACCGGGTCAGGTGCTGCGCATGCGCAATACCTTCTTGGACAGCCATTGGCCGGTGCAGTCTTCCCGTGTGCACGCATACCAGATGAACACCGCCCCGTCCTCCGTGAGCCTGTCGAATTCGACCATCGCCGCCCCGCATTCCGGGCGCAGCCGTTCTACCTCCACACTCAGTCTCTTGCCCATCAAACTGCTCGTATTCGACAGCTCCATGTCCAATCACTCCTTTCCGATGCTAGCGCGTGGTATTCGCAGATTCTTGTCCGCGCGTTCCACGTTGGAAGGCCATCTGCCATTCGTTACGTCAGCATACGCTGCTGCCGGGGTGTAGCGGAAGTAGGGAAACTGCTTAAAGGGGATAGGTGAAATCCTTAGTCCCCGGGAAATGGATGATAGAAAGAACACTGGCTTTCGGACGTTCTACGGCCAACGCGAGGAGATTGCTTCGTCGCCCTCGGCGCGCAGCGCCGCTGCGCGTCGGGTCTCGCAATGACATAGGGCGCCCAAGTATGTCATTGCGAGGAGCTTCAGCGACGAAGCAATCTCTACCCTAGCGCGGCCTTCGGCCGCAACCAAAAAGATGTCCGAATGTGTGGTAGAAGTTCCTGACAAAGACTCTATCGCGGCCTTCGGCCGCAACCAAAAAGATGTCCGAAT
>VGYL01000847.1 GCA_016872975.1 Planctomycetota bacterium | reverse complement strand
ATCTCGGAGTCGAACTGCCCTGTGGAATGCGTAGGGGCGCTTCGTGGGGCACTTGGCGGATCGGGCGTGAGAGGCAGGTCGTTCTCTTCAGCGCCGAACACCGCTTGATAAAGCCGGTCGAACTGCTCCTGCCGGCTCTCCGCATCCAATGAGAATCCGGGCAGAGCCTGGCTCGTGACCGTGAAGAACCGTCCCCGGTCGTACATCTCGATCGCGTTGCCATCGGCCCCGTACTTCTTCCGGCCCTTGCCCGGCAGACGGGCACGCGCCCAGATCTTCACCCCGGTCTGCGACGGGCTGATCTCGCAGTAGGAACCGAGGAGGTCAATCGCCTCCTGTGCCCAGGGAGCGATCTCGCCCGTCTCGGGGTTCCGGCCGTGGTCGAGGTCGATTCCGCAGAACGGATCGTCCGGGCTGAAGACGAACCCGACGCCCGCGAGCGACGGGTTGCGGGCGACGGCGTCGCGGGCGACGGAGAAGGGTGCCCACGTGCCGGCATCGGTCGTGGATGCATTTCGTCCGGTGAGTGCGGAGACGGGCACCTTCGTCAGGCGCCCGTGACTGATGGCATACCGCCACGCGACCCACTGTGCGCGGCTCCGCAGTTCCTCCGGGATGTTCTCCGGCGTGAACGCCCTGTTTCGCGCCTCGGCGGTGGCCGTCTTGACGTCGTCGGCCGTGGCTTCCGTGTTGGGTGCGGTCATTACCGGCCCGCTTCCTCGACGTGCCGCTCGATGAACGCGAGCAGAGAGGGCAGCCACACGAGGCGGACGCCCTTGAGGGCGCCGGGCTTCTTGATCGAGGCCGTTCGAATCGACCCGGCCTTGACCAGTTCGTAGATGAAGGACCGATGCAGTCCCGTCGTGGGCTCGACGCCCTTCGAAGGGATCCGGATCCATCGTTCAGTACCGACCATCTCATTCGCGCTCACGTCCGAGCCTCCGGTGTTGTGCGCGGGCGATTGCCCGTGCTACTGCCGGCGCGACATTTCAAAACGGCGCGAAAAGGGGCTTGCGTTGCATCGCAAGCCCCTGACCTCCAAATGATTTCAGTGGGTCAAAGAGATTTCACTTGGATTTCAGCCGTGCCCACCTTGTAGCCTCGGCGTCGATGTCGGGATAGGCCTGACGGAAGGCGTCTTTTTCCTCCGGGGTGGCGGAAAGGAACTGTCGGATGGTCCGGGACTTCGCTTCTTGGTCCTCGCGCCAGTCCTCTTCGGGAGACACAATGGATCCTTCCGGGCTAATCCGGTGACCGGCGGACGGACGCTGATTGAAGACGGCCTTCGCCGGGATGCCGGCGGCGACGAACTTCCGGATGAGGGACGCCTTGCGGCGGGAGACCATCGCCGGACTCATTCCCAGCACACTGGCAACGCGCCTTCCACTGCCGTGTACGAGGAAGGCCTCCCGGACTCGCACCTCCTCGGGCGTCAGGCCGACCGCGCGGCGAACCTCGTCGGCGGCGCGGACGGGATCGGCGAGGGCCTCGGCCGTTTTCTGGACCAGCGCGGGGACGCCCTCCAGGTGAGGCACCATCCGGGCGATGGTCTTGTCCGTGCGGGTGGTGGTGGATGCGATGGCATCCAGTCGGGCCGCCACGGCGTCCTCCCTGATATACGACTCGATCTGTTCAATCGCGGCGGCAAGAAGCGCCTGCCCCTCGTTCCGCCAACGCCGGCCGGCCCCGGGGTCGTTCTGGGGGATTGCAGTCTCCAGTCCGCGCAGCCGGTCGATCTGCGCCATGCGAAACTGAGTGTCCCGCACAAGGAACGCCTTGGCGACGATGTCGGCGACGCGCTTCTCGAAGTTGATCAACTTGGACCGGTCGTGCGTTTCAAATCGGCGTGCCTCGGCGGCATCAAACTCCTCCCGACAACCAGGGCTGCGAAGGGCGAGTGCGGCCAGCTCTTTGGGGACCGTAAGCCAATCGGGATTCGGGTCGGTCATCACCCGGAGGTAAGCCGCGTGGTCGGCCTTGCTCGCGTGCCGGGCGACGATGCCGGGGAAGCCCCCGATCTCGCGGTTCATGTCGCCGCGCATGCCAAGCGCGCGGACGGCCAGCTTCATCAGGGACCACTGCAGTTTCGCCCGCTCTCTCGATGGTCTCACCGCTTCGGCGCTTCCTTCGTCACGTCCGGCATCCTTCCGACGGCCTCGCGCATCGTACCACCTTCGATATGGGTGTAGGTACGGCTCACAGATTCCGATTCATGCCCGACGATCGAGCGCGCGACAACATCCGAGACCCCGGCGTTCTTCAGAAGGCTGGTGGCCGTGTGGCGGAGAGAATGGAAGCTGACTTCCGACAGGGTCCTGCGCGCGGACCGCCCCTTGCCCTTGCTTGCGTGCTTCCGGTGACCGGCGTCCTTCGGGATGATGCCCGCATCCTCCAAGATCGCCATGAACGCTCGCGACACCGCGGACCCGCTCGACCGCATGACCGCCGCTTGGTTCGGGAAGAGGTCGGCGCGCGGATCGTCCCCGGCATGCAGGCCCATCAGGTACTCGCGGAGCGGGGCGGCCGCCGGGATGGTCAACCGGGCGCCGGTCTTCCGGGTGTTGAAGTAGATCTCCCCGCGGGCCAGATCTATCTGGCTCCACGACAAGAGCACCACGTCCGACATGCGCTGGCCGGTGTAGACGCCCATCAGGACGATGCCCCGCCATTCCGTATCGCAGACCTCGAGGATGCGCCGGAGTTCGTCCAGCGTGAAGGCGCGGCGGGAATCTCCATGAGGTTTCTTGAGGGTGTTCACCGCCTGAAAGACGTTCCGGGACACGATGCCTTCCTTCTCGGCCTGCGCCCACGCCCCCCGGAGGATCTTGATGCACTTGTTCACGGTCGCCGGGCCGACGCGCTCGGCGAGATGTGACCGCCACTTCAGGACATCGTCCGGCCGTATGGCATCCATGGGCCGGTCGGCGCGCTTCCCGATGGCATCCAGGAAGCCACCCGTGATGCGGCGGTACTCGCCCGCACTGGTGTCGGCCAGTTCAGGTTCCTTCTGACCAACCCATGCCAGCAGGTATGCGCGGGCGGTCGAGTTGGGGAGCTGCTCCCGGTTCGAAGAAAGGAAGATAGCTTGCATGACGTTGTGGACCTGCTGTGCCGTCAGCACTCCGGCACGTCCCAAGGCGGCGGCCTTCTCCCAGGCGGCGAGGACCTGCAACGCATCCTGCCGGTTCGCGCACTTCGTCGAGCGGAACGCCCGGCGCCCGTCCGGCATGTAGAACGCCGCCCAGAAGTACTTCGACCGTTCCCGTCGATGAAGAGAGCCCATGTCCGATTCCTCCGCCCGTTAGATGCTAACCATAGTGCTAACGTCCGGGGTAAATCAAGACAGATATAAGTGTTATTTTGGCTGGAAACTCTATACTTCGCCACGCCAGTTAGTTACACGGGTTCGATTCCCGTTGGGGTCGCCACATCTCCAC
>VGYL01000846.1 GCA_016872975.1 Planctomycetota bacterium | reverse complement strand
TTTTGGATTTTGGACATTTGGATTTCTTTGGAATTTGAGATTTGGAATTTCTCTTCGGCTCTTGTCACTCGTACGCCCGGACGTCATAGCACGCCAGCAGATCATCGTGCCGCAGGTACAGCTTGCCCCGATGGATCACCGGGTGCGCCCAGGCGGGCCCGGTCCCGGTGAGCGGGAGGAAGCGGCCTTTCACGCGAAACGCCTCGGGCGTCGCCTCGACCAGCAGGACCTCACCCCGGTCGTAGCGAAAGATCAGGTGTCCGTCGGCGTACAGCACGCAGGCGGACCCGCGGGCGGGCGCGCGGCTCTTCCAGCAGATCTTGCCGGTGGCCAGGGCGACGCAGGTGGCATCGCCCATATTGGAGCCGTGGCCGCCGTAGAGGTATTCGCCCACAAGCACGACGCCGCCGTGATGGTTGGCAAAGTCCCGCGGACCGAGAAAATAGACCTCCCTGGCACTGAAGCCCTCGCCCTGGCGTTTGACCTCCAGCAGGGCGCTGCCGGCGTTGTAGGCGGTCGTGGCGAACACGTAATCGCCGCGGACGACCGGCTTGGTGATATTGGCGACGTTGTTGGCGACGCGATTGTAGCCCCACAGGAACCGGCCGGTCGCGGCCTCGACGCCGACGACGCCCCGCCCGATCAACTGCACATATTGCCGGAGGCCGTCGATCTCGGCGGCGACCACGGAGGAATAGGCGGCGCCGTCCGCGCCCCTCTCGCCAAGCTTCGGCACGGCGGACTTCCAGATCGTTCCGCCGGTGCGCTTGTCGAGGGCCACGATCATGGCGTCGGCGGCGCCGGGCGTGCAGATCAGCCGCTCGCCGTCCACCAGCGGGGACTCGGAGTACTTCCAGCCGGACATCATCTTGCCGCCGAAATCGGCAGCCAGATTCTTGCGCCAGCAGACCTCGCCGGTAGCGACGCGCAGGCACACGAGGTCGCCCTCGGTGCCCAGGGCGTAGACCAGATCGCCATCGACCGTGGGAGTGCAGCGCGGTCCCGTCTCGAACGCCGGTCCGACCCGCGTCGTCCAGAGTTCCCGGCGGTTCTCCAGGTCGTAGGCGGTCACGAACTGGGCCTCTTTCTTATCTTCGACCGGGCGGTCGCCCATGGTGAAGATCCGGCCGCCGGCAATGGAAGCGCTGGACAGCCCGCGTCCCAGACCTTTGATGCTCCAAAGCAGTTTCGGTCCCTCTTGCGGCCACTGGCGCAGCAGTCCGCGCTCGCGGCAGATCGAATCGCGATTGGGTCCATGGAACTGCGGCCAATCGGCCGGCACGGGGGACGCGTCGAACTCGGCCGCAGCGGCCGGGCCCAGCTTCACGCCTTCGAGGGCGAGCCGGCTCACTTCACCGGCGTATCGCTCCGGATCGATCTGGTTCAGGATTCCCGCCAGGCGCGCCTGGTTGACCGGCGACTCTCCCTTCATCGCCTCCGCCAGCACGGGGGCCGCCTCCCGCGCCTCCGGGCCCATCGCGCCCAACGCGAACGCGATGCGAATCCGCACGGCGGCATTGTTCTTGAACGTCTCGATCAGCGTCGGCAACGCCTGCTTGCCGAACGAGGCCAGCGCCCCGAGGGCGCCCTCGCGCACCCAGGGCTGCACATGATCGATCTGCTCCAACAGCGCCGGCATGGCCGCTACACCCGCGGGTCCCAGGGTCGCCAGCGCATCCGAGGCGGTGACCTTGGCGGAGCAATCCTCGCTCCGCACCGCCTGGGACAAAGCGCCGACGATCTTGTCGAGGCTCTCGGAGCGCTCGGTCCGGCCGGCCTGCGATACCCAGTAGCTCAGCGGCTGTCCGAGAAACAACGGGGCCCCGGCGGGATCGGCGGCCTGCGCCGCGACCGGATGGCCCGACAGACCCCAGCCAATCACCACAGCCGACAAAAAGGGGAATAATCTTGTCTTGAAGTGCGCCATGATACCCACATCCTAAAGTACACCGATACCTTGCCGCGGGCGCGGCCTGTGTTACGAGCCAAGTCTAATCCAATCCCGCCCGAAAGTCAACCCGCGCTCGCGCGCAGGGCAAACGCCAAGTCGTCAGGGCAATCCTCCCGCATGTCATTGCGAGCGAAGCGAAGCAATCTCCCGGGCTACGAATGGAGATTGCTTCGTCGCTGTGTTCCTCCTAAGAAACCGGCAGCGTGGGCGCCATGTCTATGGCTTCGCGTAGACCTGGGGTCCCCCAACACGAGCATTGCGTTTGGGGGCTCCGTGCCAAACCAGGGCGAAAAACATGCCTACGAGGCGTAGGCATGGCACCCCACGAGGGCATCCTGCCCTTGTTCTTTCGTGTCGAGGACGCGAATGTCCTCGAACCACGGGCCTGCGCGACAAAGGAAAAGGGGACATTCTACTTTTCCCCTTGCGGGAAGGAAAAGTAGAATGTCCCCTTTTCCGGCGGTGGTCTGGAGCGGGACAGGATGCCCGCGCTTCGGCGGCCTTGCGGCAATCTCGCTGCGATTCGTGGGCGAGGCTACTGTGCCAATGGGCTCAGGGGCAGGTTGATGCGAACGGTCATCACGACGATGTCGCTGCCGACGAGCAGGCGGAGGCGGCCTTCGCCCAGGCTGGCGTGCGGGAAGGGGATGCCCACGTCGGTGCCGAGGTCCTTGGCCAAGCCGGGGGATTGCGCCAGCTCCGTGAGGATGCCGTGGAAGAGCTGGTTGACCATCATGCGGGAGACCGTGAGCTGCCGGTTGCCCTGCGTGGGGGTCCGGGGACTGCCGACGAGGGTCGTCATATCGTTCTTGAACCGCTCGGCGAGCCAGCGGACGAGGGCGATTTTCTGGGCCTCTTCGGTCGCGTACGGCGTGGTCAGGACCTCGGGCGGCAGGAGACATTCGCCGTCGAACAGGAGGGCTTTGCGGGACGAGAACAGGGTGAGAGGGGCAAGCCGGGAGCCTTCCTCCTCCGCCCCACGGTCTTCGCCGGTGGCCCGCTCGTCGATGCAGAAGAAGTACTTGCGCCCGGCGGTCATCCGGAACTCATCGAAGACGACCAGGTTGAGCCAGGTCTTGCGGTCGTCGGCGCTGCGGCCGGAGTAGGCAATGGCCGTGTCGCTCTGGGTCAGCAGCACCGGCTCGGCTTCGTCCAGCGAAAACCGGTAGGCGGGATCGTGGGCGAAGTTCAGCACGTCGAGCGAGGTGGTGGTCCCGAGCCGCGTGCGATCGTACGGCAGGGCCATCCGGCCGTACGACAGCCCCTCCGACCGCAGAGAAGAACAGCCGGCCCCGGCGACCACCAAAAGGAGAGCCGCCATGCCAAGGGTCACGCGAACCATGCGAGCCGGGCGGCCCGTCGTCGGCAGCGTCTCCATCGGCATAGGGCTCTCCTTTCCATTTATGAATTATGATTTATCAATTATGATTTGGCTTCGCCTGCCGAGTATCTACCGATCTCGGCACAGCAAATCATAAATCATAAATTGT
>VGYL01000845.1 GCA_016872975.1 Planctomycetota bacterium | reverse complement strand
GGTACCTTTACCGGTCTCTGCCTTTCCCGGAATTGACAGCACTCTATAGCGTGGCGGATGCCGCTTTGGTCACGCCGCTGCGGGATGGGATGAACCTCATCGCCAAGGAGTTCGTGGCCACCCGCACCGACGGCCGGGGCGTGCTCATTCTCAGCGAAACCGCGGGAGCGGCCGGAGAACTGGGAGAGGCAATCACGGTCAACGCCTACGACAAGATGGCGGTGGCCCAAGCCATCGCCGACGCCCTGGAGATGCCGGAGGCCGAGCAACGCGAGCGCAACCGCCTCATGCAGGAGCGCTTGCGGCGCTACGACGTGGCGCGGTGGTGCACCGATTTCCTGCACGCCCTGACGGAGGTGAAGACCAAGCAGCAGCGGCTGCGCGTGCACCGGCTCTCGGACGCGAACCGCCGCCAACTCCGTGCGGCGTACGACGCGAGCCGCTCGCGCCTGCTCCTGCTGGATTATGACGGGACGCTGGTGAGCTTCCGCGGCCGGCCGCGCCAGGCACGTCCGGATGCGGAGGTGATGGCGTTGCTGCAGCGTCTGGCCGGCGACGACAGAAACCACGTGGTGATCATCAGCGGTCGAGACAAGAACACCCTGGAAAACTGGCTCGGCGAACTCCCGGTAACCCTGATCGCCGAGCATGGCGGCTGGATTCGGGAAGCGGGACAATCCTGGCGCAGCTCCCGGCCGCCGACCGCGGACTGGAAACGGACGCTCCGCCCGATCCTCGAGCTCTACTCGGATCGTACGCCCGGGTCGTTGGTGGAGGAGAAGGACTTTTCCCTGGTCTGGCACTATCGACGGGCGGAGCCGGCCCTGGCGGCCGTCCGCACGCAGGAGTTGCGTGACACGCTGGTCCACCTGACCGAGTCCATGGATGTCGGCGTGTTCGAAGGCCACAAGATCCTCGAAATTCGCCGGCAGGGCATCGACAAAGGCCAGGCGGTGGAGTCCCTGATCCGGGACCGGCCCTGGGGTTTCATCCTTGCCGTCGGTGACGACTATACCGATGAGGATTTGTTTGCCGTTCTGCCGGACGGTGCGTGTTCTTTACGAGTGGGCACGAGTATTTCCCGGGCCCGGTTCAACCTGGACGCCGTCCCGGACGTCCGTTCGTTGCTGAAGCAACTGGATTCCTCAGACTCTGCTCCCACGTTGGGTGGCATCGCCAAGGCCTAAGGCCTTGACGATGGTCTGGTGCACGGGAAGTCAGCCATCGCCAAGCTCCGAAGACTCCGCTTGACGATGCCACCCAGAGAAGGCTGGCTTCTCACACACCCTCTCAGGTGGAATCGGTATTAGATAAGAAAGGTCTGGGTGATCTGCCGGGCCAATTCGGTGAGCAGGGCATTCATCTTGGGATCGGCTTCCTTCTCTTCGGCAATCTTGGTGCACGCGTGCAAGACCGTGGTGTGGTCGCGTCCGCCGAGATGGCCGCCGATCTCTTCGAGGCTGAGCTTGGTCAGGAGGCGGGCCAGGTACATGCAGATCTGCCGCGGGGCGGTGATGCTCTGGCTGCGCCGCTTGCTCTGCAGGTCGGTGAGGCGCACGTTGAAGTGCTTCGCGACGACCTCGACGATGTCCAGGATGCCGATGCGGCGGGTCGCCAGCCGGATCTGGCCTTCCAAGGCCCGCTGGGCGAGTTCGAGCGTGACCGGCTCGTGCGTCGTCGTCGCCAGCGCGTAGATCGTCGTCAAGGCCCCTTCCAACTCGCGGATGTTGGCGTGCACCTGCCGGGCGATGTATTCGGCGATCTCGTCGTTGACCTCCAGGCCGCGCAGATGGGCCTTCTTCTGCACGATGGCGATCCGGGTCTCGTAGGTCGGCGAGTCGATCCGCGCGACGAGACCCCAATTGAACCGGCTGACCAGCCGGTCCTCCAGGGACGGGATCTCGGCCGGCGGGCTGTCGGCGCTGAGGATGATCTGCCGGCCGTTGTTGTAGATCGCGTTGAACGTGTGGAAGAACTCCTCCTGGCTCTGCTCCCGCTCCCGCAGGAACTGCACGTCGTCGATGACGAGGGCATCGACCGTGCGGAACTGGCTGTGAAAGACGCCGAGATTGCCCTGCTCGATGGCTCGGATGAAACGGTTGACGAACTCCTCGCAACTGAGCAACTGGATCGCGGCCCCGCCGGGCCGCCGGCGGATCTCATGGCAGACGGCGTGCAGCAGGTGCGTCTTGCCCAAGCCAGCATTGCCGTAGAGAAACAGCGGATTGTACGTCGTTCCCAGCGACTGGCTGACGGCGACACAACTGGCGTGGGCCAGCCGGTTGCTCGGGCCCACGACGAAGTTGTCGAACGTGTAATCGGTATGCAGGGCCGGCCCCGGCGACAGGGCCTCGATGGGCCGGGAGGAATCGCCGTTGCTGAGGAGGAAATCCACCGAGACCAAATGGCCCGTGATCTGCTGGGCGATGCGCGTGAAGTTGCCCTTGCAGTTCTGCTCCAGGAAGCGAACGCTCGCCTCATCCGGACAGGCAATCCCG
The DNA here is from genome assembly GCA_016872975.1 of Planctomycetota bacterium. Taxonomy (GTDB): domain Bacteria; phylum Planctomycetota; class Phycisphaerae; order Sedimentisphaerales; family Anaerobacaceae; genus PLanc-01. The sequence goes on along the minus strand of VGYL01000845.1, from coordinate 944 downwards.
ATGGACCCGCCGTCAAAGCGAATGACCCGCAGGTCGTCGAACCACTTGCGGGCGTTCGTGGGATCCGAGGCCCGCGCCCGTTCCACGATATCGGCAAAGATGCTCTCCACCTCACGAGCGGACAAAGCGATCCTCCTTACACAACTTCAGCGGGCTTTCCCAACGCCGTGTTGCGCGTGGGGAGATCCCATCCCATGCAGACACTCACAACCACACCTTCTTTCGTACCAGAAGACGCGCGCTTTGTCAAACCCTTGCATTTTCCGGAAATCCCGGTACCATCAGCAGCCGGAAAGCGCAGCGCATCACCGGCTGCCGACGTTACGTGAAACTCGACTCTGGGCATGGGAAGCAACATGGGCATATTCTCGAAGACCGCGGAATATCTGAAAGAACGATTGGGCAAGACCCGGGACAAGATCAGCAGCTCGCTGGCGACGGTCCTGAGCTTCGGCCGCAAGATCGATGACGAGCTGCTCGACGAGTTGGAAGAGACGCTGATCAGCGACGATATTGGCGTCGAGACCACCGAGAGGCTGATCACGGAGCTGCGCGAAGCGTACCGCGCCCGCAAGATCTCCAACTCCGAGGAGATCGTTCCGTTCCTCAAGGAACACATGAAGAACTATTGGCCGCCCGAGGACAGGCAGTTGCGCACCGCCGAGAGCGGGCCGACGGTGATCCTCGTGGCCGGCGTCAACGGGACCGGCAAGACCACGAGCATCGCCAAGCTGGCCCACATCTTCCATCGCAACGGCAAGAAGGTCATCGTGGCCGCCTGCGACACCTTCCGGGCCGCCGCCGTCGAGCAACTGACGATCTGGGCCGAGCGGATCGGCGTCCAGATCGTCAAGCACCAGGCCGGCAGCGACCCCGCCGCGGTCGCCTACGATGCCTGCGAAGCCGCCACCGCCCGGGGCGCGGATATCCTGATCCTCGACACC
>VGYL01000844.1 GCA_016872975.1 Planctomycetota bacterium | reverse complement strand
ATTTGGCAAGACGGGGCTCATGTTTCGACTGCTGGACGCCCCGCGGGCGGGGTTTCGGCCGGTTTATCTGGACGTCGAGAGCATCGACAATCCCGCCAATTTCATCATCGAGGTCCTTGCCCGACTGTTGCACGACGACCAGTTGCGCCGGGTTGTTCAGGGACTCTGGACGGGCTTGAAGGATATTCGAGACTGGCTCACAAGTGTGGTGGAGGAGGTTGATGTCGGCGAGATCAAGGTCAAGCTTCGCGAGAAGACGGACGTGCCCGCTCATTGGCGAATGTACGGCGATCGCCTGATGAGCATTCTGGGCGCAGCCGAGATGCCCTTGCTCCTGCTTATCGACGAGTTCCCGATCATGGTCGGCAGGATGATCCAGAAGAAGAGAGAGGAAGCCATCGAGTTCCTTCGGTGGTTCCGCTACGGTTACCAGCAGGAAGACTGATATGACTGTGATTCTGCATCATTACCGACCTCATCTCGACAAACCGGAGGACCTCGAGGCGATTTCCGTCGCGCGCGAGCCGCTGCTTGACGAGATGTTCGCCCGGCTCCAGCGTTGGGAGCCCGGCGCCAGCCGGCAGCATTATCTCCTCATCGGTCCTCGTGGCATCGGCAAGACGCACGTGCTCAGGCTCCTCCAGCATCGCCTATCCAACGTCCCTTCTTCCGAGCGAAAGTGGTTCCCGCTGTCGTTTGCGGAGGAGCAGTATGCCGTCACGAGCGTGCCGGACCTGCTGATCGAAACCCTGCGCAGCCTCGCAGAGGTATCGGGTGACCGCGCGTTGGCCGAACGCTATCAGCGTGTTCGACGGGAGAGTGATGATCAAGCCGTCGTGGACCTGACGCTCGATGCCCTGCGGAGCTTCTGCAAGGCAAGGGCCTGCGGTGTTCTCCTGATGCTGGAGAACGTCGACAGACTTCTGCAGGACCAGATCAAGAAGGATGCTCAGATTGGCCTCCTCCGCAAGATCCTCATCGAGGAGGACTGGCCTGTTCTGATCGCGACGTCGCCGACGTACCTGAGCGACGTGACGGACCCGCAGAAACCCTTCTTCGAGTTCTTCCAGGTGGTGGTCCTGGATGAGTTGTCCCCGGAAGGTGTGGAGACCCTCCTGCGCAAGCGGGCCGAACTCGACGGAGACAACGACTTTCTTGCCTATCTGAAGCGCTACCGCTCCCGCCTCCGAGCTCTGTATCACTTCTCCGGTGGCAATCCGCGCCTGACCCTGATGCTCTACGACCTCCTCTCACGCCAGGCTCTCACGGATGTCAAAATCGAGTTGAACGGACTGCTGAACCAGTTGACGCCTTTCTATCAGGACCGCATGAAGGAAGTGGGACCCCAGGAAGCCAAGATCCTCACCACAGTAGCCCTCCTTGCGGAAGGCGTGACTCCCACCGAGTTGGCGGAAGAATGCCGGATGGACCGCACCCTCGTCAGCGCGCTGCTGTCGCGTCTGGAGAAGGCCGGCTATGTGCACCACGAGCCTCGTGCACGCAAGCAGACGGTCTACACGATTCCGGAGCGATTCTTTCGTATTTGGCACCAGATGACCGCCTCAAGGCACGCCCGCGGGCGAATCCAATACCTGCTCGATTTCTTCTCGACCTGGTACGCCGCGCCGGAGGAACGTGACGAAGTTTGGGGGCGGCTCCTGACTCAATTCCGGGAGGGCGCTGAGCGCGGCGGGGACGCGGGGGTACTTACACTGATCGCGAGCTTGAAGGACGAGGCAGACAATGTCCGAGGCAGCACGGCGGCAGCTTCGGGTCGCAACGCGATCAACGGGGCCGTTGCGGGCGTGGTTAACGCGATTCCCGACCTCGCCCAAGCTCTCAACTTGCGTGCAGATGGCACTCGCGTCATTGACGCGGGTTTCTTCCTGCGAGCGGCGTTCCGCTCGGGGAATCTGGAGGTGGTTCAGGCGTTCGTTGAGGGATTCGTATCAGGGATCGACAACGGCGAAGAGGCTTTCCTGCCGCATCGCATCGCTCTGGACTTTCTGCGCAGCAACAGAGATCTCACGATCCTCTCGCGTCAGTCTCCCGAGATGCGAGAAGCAGTTGAACTGCTTGTGTCCACTTTCGATCAGAAGGAAAAGGGAGATTGAAGGTGAGGGGCTCAAGGCGGCTCAAGGGGTCGGTCCTCGGATTTCAGTATTCTCATCAGTTCACTTATTTCCGAGGACTGACCCCTTCCCCCCTACGAACCAGAGCCGGGCAGTGGCGTTTTTGGGCGAGAAATTCAGACCGCCAGGATCAGACCGCCAAACCGGCCTTTGGGGGGCATTTGGCGGTCTGATGATCCGCACTGGCGCCCCTGAAAACGCGGTTTTAGGGCGTCGGGGATCGATCAGATCGCCATATATGTGTGTGTTGGCGGTCTGATCCGGCGCTGGCGAGAACGCGGTTTTTCGCCAGAGGTATCCCGGCATCTTGGCGGTCTGAATTTTTGGGCCAGGGAAAGACGAGTGTCACACCTGCACATTAGCACCAGTTCAAGTGATCGCGCGGGGCCAGGCGGCGCATGAAGAGGCTCTTGTCGGCCTCTTCGTCGTTTGTGATCTTCATGTTCTTGGCGTCCCAGAGCAGGGTCCGTCCCGGATGCACCAGGGCGATATCGCCCAGGACGATGATCTCGGAGAGCGGTCCGGCGTACTCGAACTGCGACATGGCCTTGTCTTCGCCCTTGATGGCCCAGGTCCAGTTGTCGAAGTGGTTGCCCGCCTTGCAGCGGAACGCCACTTCCGGGGGCCGGGGCGTCTGTTTCATGACGCTCTCGGGGATGATCCGGCCGCCCTGGCTGTGGCTGCCGGCCATGATCGAGGCGTGCTCGCCCACCATGACCGAGCCGCTGTCGATCCCGCGCCGCTCGGGCTCCAGGTGCTTGGGACGCGGGAACTCGATGTCGTCGCCCAGGTAGTACTTCATCGTGACCGGCGGCATCTTGCCCCGGGCGGCGAACTCGTAGGTGATGACACCCGACCGGGGCAGCGACCCGGGATAGGCCGGCGTCTTGACGTCCGCCCGCACACTCAGGGGGACCCGCAGGTCCAGGGCGTAATAGGCCGGGTCGAAGATGTGCGCCGCCATATCGCCCACGGCCCCGCTGAAGTGCGTATAGCGGATCCATTCCCGGTTCATGTAGCTGGTGCTGAAGGGGATCATCTCGGCGCGGTTGAGGTAGAGGTCCCAGTCCAGCGTCTTGGGCACGACGCAGCCCTCGACCACCGGCTTGTTGACCCAGTAGTTCTTGGTGGAGTAGCAGACGACCTCTTTGATCGGCCCGACCGAGCCAGCCTGCCCCCAGTCCCGCAGCATGGCCGAGCTGCGGCCGGAGTGGCCCTGGTGGCCCATTTGCGTGATGACCTTGGGCTGCTTCCGCGCCTCCTCGACCAGCAGGCGGACCTCGTTGACCGTGTGACAGAGTGGCTTTTGGCAGTAGACGTA
>VGYL01000843.1 GCA_016872975.1 Planctomycetota bacterium | reverse complement strand
TCAGCCGAAGCGCGACGTGCTCGAAAAACTGATTCGCGAACATGCCCCCCTGCAGAATTCGCTGGAAGGATTGAATTACTGACGTCATGGAAACCGGCAAACAGGACAGAATCGCCCGGGACGCTCCGCTGGTCCGCCGGATCGGCGGCTGCAAGGTGGAGCTTCCGGATACCCTCGGACACCTGATCTTCTGGCCTCTCCTGCTGCTCGGCCTGGCGGTGGACCTGTGGACGAAACACGTCGTCTTCGCCTGGCTGCGGGACGAGCCCCAGCAGAGCGCGGAGATCATCAAGGGGTTTCTCTCGTTCCGCCTGGCCCTGAATTCGGGCGCGGCCTTCGGCGTCTTCTCCGGGCGGTTCTCCCTCCTGGCGGGCGTGGCGGTGGTGGCCCTGGTGCTGATTCTGGGGGTCTTCCTGCTCGGTTCGGCGCGCCAGCGGCTGGTTCAGGTGGCGTTGGCGCTCTTCGGGGCCGGCGTGTGCGGGAACCTGTGGGACCGGCTCTTCAACGATGGCCACGTCCGGGATTTCATTGACGTCGTTTACTGGCCCGGCCGGCACTGGCACACGTTCAACGTGGCGGACGCCTGGCTCTGCATCGCGGTAGGGGTGCTCCTGCTCGCGACCTTCCTCACGGGCTCGTCAGATCGAACACATGCTCCGCCACAAAAATAGGGGCGTCGATGGCGGCGCCCAGGGCGATGGCGTCGGAGGGCCGCGAGTCCACCTGCACGCGGCGGCCGTCGATACTGAGATGGATCTTGGCGTAGAAGGTGTGGTTGCGGAGGTCGTCGATCACGATCCGCTCGACCCGGGCGCCGACGCCCTCGATGATGTCAGCCAGCAGGTCGTGGGTCATGGGGCGGGGCGGCTTGATCCCCTTGAGCCGGCGGTCGATGGCGAAGATCTCGACGATGCCGATCACGATGGGAAAGCCGCGCTGGCCGTGCCGTTCCTTGAGAACGATTACCTGCTGATCGGAAGTCTCGTTGATGATGATCCGCGACAGTTCCACTTCCACTTCCATGGCGGCGTCCTTTCGGATTTATGAATTATGAATTATGAATTATGATTTGGCTTCGCTGCCTCCGCGCCCTGGCGTGCGAGAGCGTGTCAAGCCCCGACAGCACAAATCATAATTCATAAATCATAAATCATAGATCATAAATCACCCCAGTTCGGCCAGATGGTCTTCGATCGTCTGCAACTGCTCCTGAAGCTGCTGGAGCTTTTCCCGGGCCTGGGTCACGACTTCGGGCTTGGCCTTGGCGACGAAATTGGCGTTGCCCAGCTTGCTTTCGACGGCCTTCTTCGCCTGCTCGATCTCCTGCCTCTGTTTGGCGAGGCGGGCGCGTTCCGCCTCGGGATCGATGACATCGTGCACGTAAATCTGCGTCCCTTCTACTATGGCTGTGGCGGCGTTGTTCGGTTTGGGCAGGTCCTCCGCGATCCGCAAGTCCCCCAGTCCCGCCAACTGGCAGATGAGCCCGCCGTGGGCGCTCATGGCGTCGCCGACGGCCCGGGGCGCGTTGATGGAGGCGGTGAGCTTCGCGCTCGGCGCCAGGTTGTACTGGCTGCGGAGGTCGCGAATCGCGCGGACCACGTCCTGGACCCAGCGGATCCCCTCCTCGACCGCGGGATTCTTCCAGGGTCCCAGGTCCGCGGGCCAGTCGGCGACCGTGATCGCCTCGGCCCGGCGGGCGGCGGCGATCCCCCGCAACTCCCGCACCGGGACCATCTCGTTGAGCTTCTGGTAGATGCCTTCGGTGATGAACGGGATGAATGGGTGCAGCAGCCGCAGCGTGGCATCGAGAACGAAGGCCAGGACATTCTGCGCGACACCTTTGCTCTGCTCGTCCCGCATGCGGGACTTGGCCCATTCGAGATACCAGTCGCAGAAGTCGTTCCAGAAGAAGTGATACAACTGCCCAAGCGGCTCGCTGAACTTGTAGGCGTTCAGGGCGGCGGTGACCTCGTCCCGGGTCGTCGCCAGGCGCGAGAGAATCCAGCGGTCGGTGAGGTCCAGCTTCGCCACGTCGAAGCGGGCGGGATCGAGGCCCTCCAGGTTCATCATGGCGAAGCGCGAGGCGTTCCACAGCTTGTTGCAGAAATTGCGGCCGACGTCGAACTTGGGCGAGGTGTTGACCTGCCGCCCGTCCGGCAGCGTCATCGGGACGACCGGCATGCGGATGTCCTGCGTGTCCGTCGTCATGCTCGCCAGCGTGAACCGCATCGCGTCGGCGCCGTGGCTGTCGATCGCGATCAGCGGGTCGATGCCGTTGCCCAGGCTCTTGGACATCTTGCGGCCCTCGCCGTCCTGGATCATGGCGTGGATGTAGACATCGCGGAAGGGGATATCCCCCGCGCAGTACTGGCCCATCATCACCATGCGCGAAACCCACAGCGTGATGATCTCGCGGGCCGTGCACAGGACATCGCCCGGATAGAACGCCTTCATCTCCGGCACATCCTGCGGCCACCCCAACGTACTGAACGGCCATAACGCGGAAGAGAACCACGTATCGAGCACATCGGGATCCTGCATAACCTGCTTACTGGCAGGCCCATCCATAATGCTACGAGCTATATCCCATGCCTTTTGAGACGTGACAATGTCGCTGTATTTGTCACACATGTCAGGATCATGAGAACCGACCTGGAAGAAACAGTTCATAGCGTTGATTGCCCGATCGGTTCTTTCGGTGCTACTACAGATTTGAATCCACGCCCCAGTATCATCTGTTTCAGTCCAAATGGAAACACTATTCTGGAGCCCGAGTTCCCTAAAATACTCATTCAGAGTTGAGAGTATCTCATTTCTGGCTTCGCCATCATTTATATGACCACCGCAACCATCGTGAAGATGAAGCGACCAAATGGGAATCTGGTGGCCCCACCAGAGTTGGCGCGAGATGGGCCAGTCGCGGAGGTTCTCCAGCCAGGTTTGGTAGGTCTTGGCGTAGCGCTCCGGGATAAAGCGCAGGCGGCCGTCGAGCAGGGGTTTGAGGGCCAGGCCGGCTAAGGAGTTCACCGGAACATCGGTGCCTTCGACCAAGCCCGCGCCGAACTTCTGGGCTAGGTGAGGGATGGGCTGCTTGACGGCCACGTACCATTGGTCGGACAGGTAGGGTTCGATGGGGACATGACTGCGGTAGCTGTGGCCCACCTCGTGGGTGTAGTCGCGGACCTCTTCCAGAAGATTCTCCTGGCGGAACCACTCGACGATGGCCTCGCGGGCCTCGAAGCGGTCCATCCCCAGCAGGTTATGGGCCTCGGGCGCGGTGGCGTCCTGCCAGCCATGTTTGTCGCTGATCGTGCCGTCGGGCGCCATGACATTGATGACGGGCAGATCGTGCCGGCGGCCGATCTCCCAGTCGTCCGGGTCATGGGCGGGCGTGACCTTGAGAAACCCGGTGGAGAAGCGGGCTTTCTCGTCCTCGCTCTCGGGATTGGGCAGCACG
>VGYL01000842.1 GCA_016872975.1 Planctomycetota bacterium | reverse complement strand
GTCGTTCTTGGGCTGCGTCGCCGCATAGACCCACGGATGGCCGCCCACGACGATCTTTTTCTTGCCCGCCGGACTCGCTTTCTCCTCAACCCGGGCCACCTGCGCCAGAGCCGTTCTGGCCGCCAGCGTCAGCATTCCCTGTGCCGTGGTACGGAGAAACTCACGTCGATCCAGTGCCATGTTCAACTCCATTCCTCGAATCACCCGTCGCGCGATTCCCGTTTGTAGTGTGCCCGTAAGGGCATATCTTCGTGTCGCGGACATCTTGCCCGCGACAGTGCAGGGGCAGGATGCCCCTGATGCTCATAGGCAGGATGCCCATGCTACGAAACGCCTTGCGGCGTCACTACGAACGACCGCTGTCATGTGCCTGTCGCGCTCTTCGAGCCTCTGACAGAATGGACCCGAATATGTCGTTGCGAGGAGCGCAGCGACGAAGCAATCTCAATCCCACGCAGGGCAAGAGGTTGCTTTGCTTCACCTGCAACGACGCGGACATGGTCTTCATTCTGTTAGAGGCTTTTAGAACGACAGCAGCATCTGCCAAATGTACATATTGCCGAGGGCGTCCACGTTCTCCCAGATGTTCTGGACCATTGCCTTGTCGCCGGTGATGGGCGGAAGGTCTTTCACGCGCTGGTCCCACGGGAAGCAGACACCCGGCTTCACCCGCGGCGTCGCCCGGCCCGCCATGCCGGCGACCTTCTGACGCGACTGGACCGACGACGGCAGATCGGCCGGCGGTGTGTCGGCCGGCGTCCGATAGCTGCCGGCGGAGTAGACGCCGTGCTCGCGGCAGACCTGCGTCATCATCTTCATGTTCTCGACGCTCGTGTCGTCCTGCATGATCGCCCCGGCGTCCATGATGTAGCCGCCGTCCTTGGCCACTTCTCTGATGACCCGCAGGACGAACTGACGCACCTCCTCGGGCGTGCCGTAGCTCAGCAGCATGTTCGGGATGCCGCCGCTGATGGCGAACTTGTCGTGCAGCTTGCGGTGGACCTCGAAGATGTCGTCCTGGTCGCAGTGGAACACGATGCTCTGCTCAGGCAACTCGCGGAACGTGTCGAAGTGGTGCTTCCACCGGCCCTCGGCGTAGAAGAGTGTCTGATGGCCGTTCTTCCAGAACTCCTCGATGCAGGGCTTGAGCGTCGGCCAGTAATGCGACTCGAACTGCTTGGGATTGACGAACGGCACGCAGCCGCGGTGCATCCAGTAGCCGATGGGCACCTGCTTGCTCGGGTCGCAGCTCGTAAGCCCTACGTGCACGAGGTGCGGCATGAGCGCCTCGCAGGCCTGGAGCACCTTCTTAGGCTGCGTGTGCATGTCCATCGTCAGCCCGAGGTAGCCCCGCAGTTTGTCGGCAATGATGTCGAAGGGGGCCTTGAAGATCCCGGCGATGGCCGACGCCGTGCCGCACTCGGACCGCAACCGCCCGACCTGCGGCCCGAAGGCGTAGAAGTATTGCAGCATGGCCATGGCACTCTTGACCAAGGCGAGATTATTGCGGTAGGTCGAGCCCTCGCCCATCCTGCTGATCTCGGTCGAGACCCGCGGCAGCCAGGTCTGATAGAGGAACCCCGTCGGGTCGTCGATCAGGGCGTCGTACTCATCGGCCTTCATGAAGGCCTGCTCCTCGGAGGGCTCGATGTAGTTGAACCCGACCGTGTGGGGGATCCCGATGCCCGGAATGCCGTAGTACCGCAGCCCGGCCGCTTGGGCCAGACCCGTCCAGACGTAGACCATGTTCGCCACGACCGCGTCCCACTGGAAGTCCTTGGCGGTCTTGACGGCGGCCTCGAACGCCCTGGTATAGTCGTGGGCCACGTCCTGACACGTATACCCGGCGTACTTGGCCACGAACTCCGCGACGAACGGCCGCAGGGGGATCATGTCCGGCTTCTCGTTCCGCAGCGCCGTGACGTACCGCTGCAAACGCTCCTGGTAAAGCTGCTCCATATCCTTCGCCATCGCGCTTACCCCTTGAGATTCACCATTTTCCATTGACGAATTACCATTGAGCGGGCGTGCCGGGCGGGAAGAATCGCCCATCCCCAGGGCCACCGGCCCGCCGAACGGGTCCAAAATACCCCACGCCCTCCAAGACAGCAACCAGAATCTTGCCCCAGCAGGCTCGGACGATGCGTTACGTGGCATGGTTCCGGAGGGAACGCCATTGCTTTCTTCGCCATGTGATGGTACAATCTGACGTGAAGCAGCTTTGCAGGTGGGCAGTGTCTGAGGTGATTCATGACAAGAGTCCAGAAATTGGCACGCGAGATCGAAGAGCTCTCGGCGAGTGAGCTTGCCGCCTTTCGGAAGTGGTTCCAGGAATATGATTCGGCGGTGTGGGACGAGCAAATCGAGCGGGACGCCATGGCGGGCAAATTCGACAAGCTGGCAGAGAAAGCCCTGGCCGATCACGAGGCGGGAAGGACAAAAGAGATGTGAAGCATTTCGCCTCTCCCGACTTCTGGTCCTGCTACCACCAACTGCCCAGGCAGGTTCAGCAGTTGGCCGACGCGTGTTATGACCTGCTCAAGGCGAATCCTTCCCACCCCTCACTACGCTTGAAGAAGATCGGCAAATATCGGGCGGTCCGCGTGGGTCTTCATTATCGTGCGCTGGCTATTGAAGTCCGACAAGGGCTTCTCTGGTTCTGGATCGGAAGCCACGCCGAGTACGACAGGATCCGTGGCGGATGATTGTCGCCGTCCCATGCGGACGGTATGATCGCTGTTACGCTGTTAGGTGCGGAATCCAGATCAAGGTGAGTTGGCCAAAATCCCGGCCGAGAGACAGGTGAGGCATCGGCCTTGTTTGTTTCAGGTTCGCGATGGTACAATACTTGAGAATCCGAGTGCGTTGGTGATGTTTGAACGGTGGGCAGGGCTGAAGGAGATCAGATGGACACGCCCATTGTCGATAAGGTGGTCGAGCAATTGAAAGACCTGCCGCAGGAGCTCCAGTGGCGGGTGCTGGAGTTCGCGCGCGCCCTGGCTCAGTCAACTCCGCGTGGTGTCCCCGGCCGACAACTGCGGCGGTTTGCGGGCACGATCTCGGCGGAGGATGCAGAGTTGATGCACGAGGCCATCGAACGAGGTTGTGAGCAGGTGGATACCAATGAATGGTAGATACCTCCTGGACACCAACGTCCTCATCGCTTATTTCGCTGGCGAGGAGCAAGTCGGAAAGGCCGTTGATACGGCTGAGGAGGTGTTTCTTCCCAGCATTGTCGTCGGGGAATTGTACTACGGGGCAGGGAAATCCAGCAGGCCGAGCGAGAACCTTGCGCGCATCGATGCCTTGGTGCTCACAAGTGTCGTGCTCGTGTGCGATCTTGAGACTGCACGGCGGTATGGTGAGATCAAGAACGCATTGCGTATCAAGGGACGCCCACTGCCGGAGAATGACATCTGGATTGCGGCACTCGCCCGTCAACATGGTTTGACGCTTG
>VGYL01000841.1 GCA_016872975.1 Planctomycetota bacterium | reverse complement strand
TATCGGGGCTCGCGCCATTGGGGCGAAAACGGTTGCTTCACGAACTGGTAATTACGATCGACACATGCGTGTTGATGGATCCATGACGACACAGGAAGGGGGACTGCCATGACGACAGGAAGACCGAGGCGGATCGAGAAGAAATACGACGGCCGCACGATCCTCAAGTACGTCTACGACGGCGACCACTGTATCGCCGAATACGACGCCGGCGGCAATCTCAAACGCAAATACATCTACGGCCCCGGTGGTGTTGTGGCGCGAAAAGAGGGGTCTGAAAAGCGATAGGCGCAACGAGGGGCGGGCCGCTGGTATAATGGCGGTACACGCCTCGGTGGCGCAGCCAGGCGAGGTTAAATGGGAAATGTCGGTTCAATGAGCAGGACAACTTTTGACTGAGAGGCCAAGATGAGAAACGATGCGTTACGCAGTCTCTGTGCTGGATTCCTGGTGGCGGGATGTTTGGGGGTGGCGTTTGCCGGGGACGGAAACGAATGGTCGCAGTTTCGAGGGCCGAATCGCGATGGCAAGTCGCTGGAGACTGGACTGCTGAAGAACTGGCCTGAAGCAGGGCCAAGGCTTATCGGCACGATCAGCGGCGTGGGCGGCGGCTTTTCGTCCCCGGTGATCGCAGGGGGACGGATCTACATCACCGGCAAGGTCGGTGATGATCTCAAGATCTTCTGCTTCGACGGTTCGGGCAGGAAGATATGGGAGAGGACGCACGCCCCAGCATTCCGCGAGGGTAATGCGCCTCATTCACCGTACCCAGGCGCCCGTGCAACCCCGACCATCGACGGGGACATGATCTATCTGCTCGGTGGTCTCGGACGGCTGACAGCCTACCGCATTAGCAATGGCGAGCCGGTCTGGACGGTGGATGTCGTCGGCGAGCTGGGTGGGCGTGTGCCGCCGTGGGGCTATTCAGAGTCGGTTCTGATCGACGGCAACAAGCTCATCGTCACGCCTGGCGGCGAGCAGACTGGAACCTTTGCGGCGCTGGACAAGGAGAGTGGCCGCGTGTTGTGGAGGAGTAGCGGGGTGACGGAGCGCGCCGAATACGGCTCACCCATTCTCATTGAGTTCCACAACGTGCGGCAGATTGTGACCATGAGCCGCGGTGGGCTGCTCGCGGTGTCCCCTGAGAATGGGGCGCTCATCTGGCGCTATAACCGGGTTGCAAACCGCGGAACCCCGGAGGGCACCACTGCGCACTGCAATTCGCCGGTCTATGGCGATGGGTATGTGTTCGAGGCAACGAGCTTCCATACGCGGGGAGGGGGCGCAGTGGCGCTCAGACCGAAGGCAGGGCGCCCATCACCATCCAGCGGGATTGAGGCTCAGCCTGCTTGGGACAGCAGGGAGTTGGATTGTGAACATGGCGGCTATGTTCTTGTCGATGGGAACATCTACATGACTGCTCGCAATGATTGGACCTGCGTGGAGTTGAGGACCGGCAAGAAACTCTGGACTGGCAGGGGGCCAGGCAAGGGTTCGATCATCTATGCCGATGGCATGTTGTATTGCGTGGGGCACAGTGGGCAAGTGGCACTGCTAGCTGCGCATCCAGCGGCATACACACTGATCAGCATGTTTGAACTGCCAAAGGGCAAAGGCCAGTGCTGGACGCACCCAGTGATAAGCGACGGAAAGCTCTATCTGCGCTGGGACGACAATCTGTACGTATATGACATCAACCAGGAGTTCCTGGTCGTGGACGACTTCGAGAGCTACGACGACAAGGAGAACCGCATCTACGAAGCTTGGATCGATGGCGAGAAGAACAACACCGGCGCGACCGTCGGGTACATGGAGTCTATCCAGGGCACCTTCGGTGAACGGACCATCGTCCGCAGCGGCAGGCAGTCGATGCCGCTGTTCTACGACAATACCGGCAAGACGACCGCCGAGGCCCAGCGCACGCTTGATGCTCAGGACTGGACCGCCAGCGGCGTCAAAAGCCTCTCGCTGTGGTTCTACGGCGATCCGGACAATACCGGTCAGTTGTACGTCAAGATCAACAACACCAAGGTCGTTTACAACGGCGACGCGGCGGACCTCAAGAAGAATACCTGGCAGCCGTGGAATATCGATCTGGCGACGGTCGGTGGGAATCTGAGCAACGTCAGCAAGCTGACGATCGGCATCGAAGGTGTCGGGGCCAAGGGCGTTGTCTACATCGACGACATCGGGCTCTATCCCCCCGCCTCGGAATTTGAGCCGACGACGGCCAATCTGGTGGCGCGTTACGCGTTTGAGGGCAACGCCAGCGATAGCTCCGGCAACGGCTTCCACGGCACGGCCAGTGGCGGTCCCGCCTATGTCGCCGGGGTCGCGGGCCAGGCGATTCTGCTGGATGGTGTGGATGACGTGGTGAACGTTGGTGCTGTAGGCATCAGCGGCGCTGCTCCACGCACTATAGCCGGCTGGGCGAAGTCCAATAGTCTCACCATTGGCTCCGCGAACTACCCAACTGTTTTCGGGTTCTCTCCCGATACAGGCGTGGCTGGAACCTTTTTTGCCGTCGAGTGTCACCCAGCGTCGTACCACGGTGTCCAAGGCTTCGTAGGGACCTGCGCTCTCCACCTTAGCGGCTTCGAGCGGCCCCTGGTTGGGATTGATTTAGAGTGGCACCGTTTGGACGTAACTTACGACGGCACTACGATAGCCCGGTATGCTGATGGTCAGCTCGTCGGTACTCCCGGAGCCCCTGGTGTCGCCATTAACACCTCTGACACGGTGAGGATGGGCAAGCGTGGAGACCGTACGGATTACTTCCTCGGCGCCGTCGATGAAGTGCGGGTGTATGACCGTGCCCTGTCGGCCGAGGAGATCGCCGGGCTGGCGGGGATATAAGAATCCTGCGACACAAGCCGTTCTGAGGTCGGCCTGACTGTGTCATCAGGCTGTGTTCAGAGGAAGAGAAGATCGTACGTCAAGGACTCGGAAGACCGACATCCGAGGTGTGACGACAGACCGCCGGATGTGGTGGAGCACGCAGCCCCGAGCGGTCTGTCGCCACGCGCCAGCCTCGGCTCAGAGACGCGCAGTGGTGATCCAGTCGGTGACTTGACCGGCGTTTGAGCCGGAGGTGTTACAGGCCGGGCCTGTGCCAACAAGTCCTCCTTCAGGCCCGGGCCCGGCTGACGGGTATGGATTGAGAAGGAGAATCCTGGATTACGTAGACAGGAGAAGATCGTCGGGAAAGGATCAGATATGCATTCAAACCGTGGTTTCACACTCATCGAACTGCTCGTGGTCATCGCGATTATTGCGCTGCTGATGGGCCTGCTCATACCCGCGCTGGGTGCCGCCAGAGAGAAGACCCGCCGGGTCGCCTGCATGGGGAACGTTCGACAATTCATCCTCGGCGCTCAGGCCTACGCCAGCGACTTCCGGGAGTATCTTCCCGTCGGCCTGTCGGATGCACGGAACCCCGAGGATGAACATACCCCGGTCCTGT
>VGYL01000840.1 GCA_016872975.1 Planctomycetota bacterium | reverse complement strand
CCTGCCGCCCTACTGGTGTGTCTATCCGGACGTGCAGTCACGCTTATGGGACCTGCACCAACTGCGGCATATCATCGCGCCGACCGTCACCGCGGTCGCGTATGCCGCCAGCGATGTCGTGGCCGAACAGCGGGACGCCCTTGATGTGGGGATCGCGCAGCGGTGGCAGACGAAGCGGGGACCGGCAGAAAACCCCCGGACCGTGGACTGGATCGAGTGGAACACCGATTTCGTCTGGGTGAGCGATTCGGACCCCGCGCGCGCGGGACCCGACCGGATCC
This sequence comes from Planctomycetota bacterium, assembly GCA_016872975.1. Classification (GTDB taxonomy): domain Bacteria; phylum Planctomycetota; class Phycisphaerae; order Sedimentisphaerales; family Anaerobacaceae; genus PLanc-01. The sequence continues at coordinate 3,198 of VGYL01000840.1, read as the reverse complement.
TCTGGAACCATCCTTTCATTCCTTTGGCCAATCGCTCAGGGCGCCTGGTTCCGCCCCTGGACCGGCGCGCCACGGACCTTTTTGGGCCGCGCCAGCACTATGCCGGCACCGAGGCGATCCTCCGACTGACCGACACCACCTCTATTCTGGGCGACGCATACGTCGGGATGCAGACCGGCACGCTCGAGCAGGCGAACGCCGGTTTCTCCCGTTCGGTCTGGCCGGACCTGAGCTATTACGTGGGCCTGCGCTACCTGCGGCGGTTCGGTTTTGGCGACGAGGTCAGGAGTTCCAATGCCCTGACGTTCGCTCTGACCTACGTCCTGGACCCCCGGTATACGCTCGTTTTCTCCAATCAATATGATTTCGGGGCCGATGTGAATATCGCGACGGAGTTGACGTTGATCCGCAGGTATCACCGGATGAATCTGGCCCTGACGTTCAGTATCGATGAATCGATGGATGAGCAACGAGTCGTGCTGGGTCTGTGGCCCGAAGGAGTCCCGGAACTGGCTCTGGGCCTGCGAAGATACATGGGATTGGGGGCCTCGGATGTGTACCATTAGCCGGCCTGGAGGGAATGGGAAATGCAGGAACCGGCCGAGATTTCTGCCGGAGCACTTGAGTCCGGCGCCGGTTTCGGGTATCTTGGGGAGCAAGCCGGGGTTGGATATGGTAGCATGGGCGCCGCGCCCGTGAGATCAGGATCGCAGACAGAAAGGGGTCCCAGCACGATCGATGATGCGGCGGGGCCCTGGATTCGTGTTACGTGACAATAGGTTGGATGGTCTTGTAAGGAGTCGATGTATGCCGTTGGTCACAACGAAGAAAATGTTTGAGATGGCCTATAAGAATGGGTACGCCGTGGGCGCCTTCAATGTCAACAACATGGAGATCACCCAGGGCATCGTGGAAGCCATCGCGCAGGAGAAGGCCCCGCTGATCCTGCAAATCTCCAAAGGCGCGCGGGAATACGCCAAGAACAGCTACCTGAAGGGAATCATCAACGTGGCGGTGGCGGAAAACCCCAGCATTCCGATAGCCATTCATCTGGACCACGGCGACACGTTCGAGACCTGCAAGCAGTTCGTCGATGACGGGTTCACGTCCGTCATGGTGGACGGCTCGCATCTGCCGTTCGAAGAGAACATCGCGTTGACCAAGAAGGTGGTGGAGTACGCCCATGCCCGCGGCGTGGTCGTGGAGGCGGAGCTGGGACAGTTGGGCGGGATCGAGGAGCACGTGGTGGGCGTCGATGACGTCAGCAAGCACCTGACGGACCCGGCCCAGGCGGTGGAATTCGTGAAGAAGACCGGCTGTGACTCGCTGGCGGTCGCCTGCGGGACCAGCCACGGCGCTTACAAATTTAAGACCGAACCAACCATCGCGTTCGATATTATAGAGGAGATCAGTAAGAAGCTGCCGGGCTTTCCGCTGGTGATGCACGGCTCCAGCAGCGTGCTGCCGGAGTTCAAGGCCCTGATCAATAAATACGGGGGCAAGATGCCCGACGCGATGGGAGTCCCTGAGGACATGATTACCAAGGCCTCCAAGATGGCCGTCTGCAAAGTGAATATCGACACGGATCTGCGCATGGCCCTGACGGCCAAGATCCGCCAGGTCTTCGCCGAGAAGCCCGGCGAATTCGATCCGCGCAAGTATCTGGGCCCGGGCCGGGACGCGATTCGGGAGATGGTGCGTCACAAGCTCCATGTCCTGGGTTGCGCGGGCAAGGCGGGGGAGTGCCTGTAGGATTTATCATTTACGATTTATGATTTATGATTTGGAAGGGAGCGACGGGCGCCTGTGCCATTCGTCACGGAGGCCAAATCATAAATCGTAAATCGAAGATCATCAATTGAAAGGGGTGTTGTGTTGGAGCCTCAAAGACCGAGACGATTCGTTTTCACGGGTAAGGGACAGACCGCGCGCGGCCGCCGTTCGCGGGTCGCGTTTGTCGCGCTGTCGTTCCTGACCTCCGTCTTCGTGTTCGCCTGCTGGTTCGGCGGCTACAGTTGCTCGGCGCAACCGGGCCGGATGGTCGCGGGCCAGGGGCTGGCGTCCGTCACGACGGTCGCCCCGGACCTCTCCCGCAAGACCGCGGCGGCACCGGATGCCGTCAGCGGGGCCTGCCAACTGGTCTATTGCGGAAAGTTCGTTGACGCCGGACAGTTGGCCGAGCAAGCCGGCCTGACCGAGAATCCGCGCGCCCGGCAACTGGCGGGCATCATTCAACGCTACGAAGAGCTGGACACACGGCGCGGGGCCGCGCGGGAGGAGGCCTTCCGCAGGCAGCTCGACGAGGTGGCTCGGTTGCGGTCGCTGGGCGTGCTGGACCGGCCGGATCGCCGCGTCGCAACGATGGACCAGGATGGCCTGGAGATCACGAGCCCTACGCGGGACCCCAACGAGCCCAACGATATCCCCGATGTCCTGGCGGTCATTGCCAAGGCGGCCGAGTTCGCCCGCGGGGACCAGAAAAGAGAGCTCCTGAGCGATCCGTTCGTCGTCAAGGTGCTCCAGGTCACGGCCGATCGCAGTGCCGCCCTGGAGGCCGAAGGCAAATGGCTGGACGCCTACACCAACTATTTCTACTGGCTTCAGGCGATCGACCCCAACAACCACGGGTACACGACGCACGCGGAAGAGATCCTGGAGCGGGCCGGCATCGCCGCCTCGTTCCAGGACAGCCCGTGCGAGTCCCGCAAGGAGCGTTTCGAGGGCGTCGACAAGCGCATGCTGGACAAGGCGCTGGATGTCCTGAACATGCACTACATCCGGGGCATCAACTACGGCCAGATGGCGACGAAAGCCCTCCGCCGCTGTGACCTTCTGGCGCAAGTGCTCGTTACGGCGTGCGCGAAGGACCCCAGCCTGGCGCGCGTGAACTCTCTGACCCCGCCCGACCCGGCGAAAGTGACCGCCTGGTCGGTGACCCTGGCCAGCCTGCGCGACGAGGTGGAGCAAGCCGACCCGAACTTCGGCAAGAGCGGTTTCATGGGCCTGCTGGACCGGGTGTTGTCCGTGAACGATGCCACCGTGGAACTGCCCCGGCAGGCGTTGATCGCCCATTTCTCGGAGGCGGCTCTGGGGGTGTTGGACCCGTACACGGTGGTCGTCTGGCCGCGGCAGGTGCAGGATTTCGAGAAGCAGATGACGAACCAGTTCACCGGCGTCGGCATCGAGATCTCCCGGACG
>VGYL01000839.1 GCA_016872975.1 Planctomycetota bacterium | reverse complement strand
ACGCTCCCCCTCTGCGGCAAAGGAAAAGGGGACATTCTACTTTTCCTTTCCGGAGGGGGAAAAGTAGAATGTCCCCTTTTCCGGCGGGAGTCTGGGCCGGGACGCCCGCGCAGGAACGGTCATGCACCGCAAGAGCGGTTGCCACTGGCAGCTTGCCACTTAACACTTAACACTTTACACTTCTCTTCCATGACACCGAAACAGCGCATCCAGGCGACGATTCGGGGCGAGGCAGTGGACCGCCCCGCCGTGACACCAATCTTCATGTCCTGGGCGGCCCACTTCATCGGCCGCACTTACCGTGACTACTACCTGGACGGTGACGTGCTCGTCGCGTCGCAGTTGGCCGTCGCGGAGGCGTTCCACCTCGACCAGGTCAGTGCCATCAGCGACCCCTGGCGCGAATCATCCGCCTACGGGATGGAGTTCGACTACCCGGAGAATGGCGTGGGCCGGCCGCGCCGCGTCCTGATCCAATCGGCGCAGGATATCCCCCGTATCCGCCCGTTTGAGTTGGAGCAGGCCCCCCGGCCTGCCCAAAGGGTCGAGAGCGTCCGTAAGATGGCCCAAGTCGTCGGCGGGACGCATAGCGTCCTGGGGTGGGCCGAAGGGCCCCTGGCCCTGTACGCCGACCTGCGCGGCGTCGAGAACATGTTCCTGGATCTGATCGACACCCCGCAGATGTACCTCGACGCCGCCGAGATCCTGATCGAGAATCAGATCCGCTTCGCCCGGGCCCAGGTGGCCGCGGGGGCGGACATGATCGGCGTCGGCGACTCGGTCGCCAGCCTGGTCAGTCCCCCGATGTACGAGCGGTTCGTCCTGCCCTTCGAGAAGCGGCTCTTCGACGCGATCCACGCCGCCGGGGCCGCCGTCAAGCTCCACGTCTGCGGCGACATCGCCCGGAGCATCGGCCTGATGGCCCGGACCGGTTGTGACATCATCGACGTGGACTGGATGGTCCCGTTGGACGAGGCCCGCGCCGCGGTCGGCCCGAACGTCACCCTCGCCGGCAACTTCGACCCCGCCGCGGTCCTCCTGCAAGGCACGCCGCAGGACGTCGCCGCCGCTGCCCGCCGCAACCTCGAACAGGGCGCCCCGCGCATCATCCTCCAGCCCGGCTGCGAAGTCCCCCCCGGCACCCCCGAAACGAACCTCCGTGCCTTCTGTCCCGGCGAAGGCTGCCTGATCCCCGACCTGCTCCGCTCGTAGTGTGCTCGTAAGAGCATAGAAGAAGGCGAAAGGGAAGAGGAAAGCAACAATTTGGCACCCCCAGATGAACGCCGGTTCCCAACCGAGAGCTGGGAACCGACCAGCCGGGACAGAAGAACACACTGGCCACCGCCTCCCCTCCACCCTTCCACGATTCCAACATTCCTGAGGGCATAACTCCGCAATCCGCGTGACCGCCATTCCCCGGTCTTTGCGTCACTCCCCTGTGACCCGGGCTCCGCGCAGGACCAGCGAATCGAACCGATACACGGATTCTCCCGCCGCCCAGGCCAGTCCCCTGAGCACCAGGACCCGGAACCACGGATCGTCGAATGTCCAGGTATAATGTCCGAGCACGCATCCGAAGACCCGGCCGCGACCGGGCTCGTATGTCCAGAAGATCGGCTGCGGCGCCGGGACCGGCGGATCGGACTGCCCCGGCCGCTCCGCGCAGGTCGCGAGCACCGTCACGCGAGCCGGATCGATCGCGGGTGTCGGCGGCCAATAGGTTTCGTCGAGGAATTGGATGCGTTGGGGCAGGCCCAGGCAGATCGGATGCCCGGTGTCGCTCATCTCCAGATCCACCCGCCCGTGGCGATACCGCGTGAAGCCGCCGATCCCCACGAGGTCCGCGACCTGCCCGGAGGGACCGGGCATCGTCCAAGTCGCCGAGTGGAGCAGGACGAGTCCGCCCCCGCGGCTGAGGTAATCCTTCACCCGCCCGCGGCTGTCATCATTCCACTTGAGATAGCAGAACGCCACCAGGACATCGACCGACCGAAGCACCTCATCCTCCGGCCAGCTCTGGACGCACAGCACCTCGACGTTCGGGGCGCCGACGTGATCTTCCCGCCTGCAAGCAGGCGGACCATAGAGATTCAACTGCTGTTCCGTCGAGGCTCTGGGACCGCCCAGAAGCAAAGCCCATCGCTTCTGCCACAGCGGATAATCGTGCTCGTGCTCGGCGTGGTCTTTCTTGTCGGCAATCAGGGCGATCCGCAATGTACGCTGGGCCGGTCCGATATCCGCGGAAGGGACTCGCGCCAAAACCGCCTGTATCTGGCCACGATCGCGCAACGAGGGCGCCGGCGGCGCCGCATACAGCCCACCTGTCATCACCCCCCATAGCATGAAAACTGCCGACAGGTCCCTGGCCGCCGACCGCGTGCTCCTGTCCATACCGCTATCCCCCAACTCGAACCCACAGGATGTCACACAACTCAGGTTGTCAGGCTGCGCAGGAGCGCGAGGCTGCGTTTCATCCGCTTCGGCGTGCCGCCTCGGCCCCATGCCAACCGTCTCGTTACAACTGCGTCACAGACGCTTGGTCTGAATGGGTGCCGGTATTCTGGCAGGAATTGTCGGCAGAGGCAAGCAAGAACATGTCGAAGAACCGAGTTCATCGGCGTTCATCTGCGGTTTGCAGGCGTCGCCCGGCCCCCGTCGCTCGTCTCTCGAAGGGTGTTCCTGCGTTTTCGCGCAGACCGCGGCCCGCAGGATGTTCCAGCCGGCAACCTCGAGGGCGAGGGCCTCGCGCAGGTGGAGAGCTTCAAAGGCGGCCCGCTCTTCCAGGCGTAGGCTGATGTCCAGATCAGGGTGGATACTCCTGATGCGATCGATCGGGTACCGATATACCTGGACTCTCAAGGCAAACGGGAAACGGGTTCGACCGTCGGGCGCAGTATCCCAGCGTTCCGGTATCCCTCCCCGAACGCCGTTATGCGAAACGAACTCAATCGATCCCAACGAAGAGGCCGTGCGGATGAGCGGTTCTCGTCAGCGCATCACCCAGTCCTGGCCTTTGTAGACGACCTCCACGGCAGGCCGCAGGGCCGGGTCGCCCTGCAGGGCGTAGGTCAGCTCGAGGGTCTTGCGGAGGTAGACCGGCACGGGCCGGCCGCTGGCCTGATCGACCGCCACCGGGTGGGGCACGACGGCGGTCTCGTTGCTCAGGCCGCTTATAAATACTTTGAAGCCAAAGGCTTGCGTGTCGAAGTCCGGCCAGACGATGGCAATATCGCGGGCGTGGTCCTCGCCCTGCAGGAGGCGATTGCCGGCCGCCTGGAGCGATTCGAGGAAGGGGTATTGACCCTGGTGGCGCTGCCTGATCGCCTCGAAGACCGCGGGCGTGACGCCCCGGCCGGACGGGACGATCTGGAACGTGTCCGTCAGCAGGTCGCACTTGGGATAGAAGTCCACATCCTGGCCCGTACGGTTCGTCACCGTCACGATCATGTACCAGAATCGGCTCTGGCCGCCGGGGCCCCA
>VGYL01000838.1 GCA_016872975.1 Planctomycetota bacterium | reverse complement strand
TATGGGGCTGCGCCCCCTCTCTGGTCGCGCGGCCATGGCGAGAAACGCGTGCTCAAGCCGGTCTCCCGACCGGCGACGGCCGCGGAAACATCTGGCGGTCAGGAGACCGCCTACAAGCAACCAAGACAGCTCAAGCGGGAGATACTCCGGCCTAAACGCCGAAGCTTGAGGAAGATCACAGGAAGCCACGGCGTTCAGGCCGTAGTCTCTCGCGGCCAATGGGAATGGTTTGGTAGAGCGGTACTCCGGCCTGAACGCCGGAGCTTGAAACGCACCACGGGAAGCTACGGCGTTTCAGGCCGTAGTCTCTCACGGCCAATGGGAATGGTTTGGTAAGGAGGCGCCGGTATGGCCTTCGCCTACGAAGCTGATCAGTACGAGGTCCCCGCAGAGAGCCCCATTGAACGGTTCGACCGCCGCGCGCTGGAGGCGCGGCTGCGCGAGGCCGACGCGTTCGACGCGGGCGAGCCGAACCAGATGCTCGATACCCCGCTTCATCCCCAGGGCGATAAGCCCGACTGCTTGCTCCGCTCCGCGCAGATGGCCGAGCACCAGCAGACAGGCCACGACCCCGGTCTGGATGCGTTCAAGCAGCCGGCGATCGAGCGGGGCGTCTACGACCCCGGCGGCGGCGTCACCGATCTGCCCCAGTTTGTGGAAGCGATGAACGAGCGACCGGACATCCAGGCCGAGCTGTACCGCGGGGACGGCCCGCAGGACATCAAGGATGCGCTGGACCACGGTGAATCGGTCATCGCGTGCGTGGACAGCTACGAATTCTACAAGGACGTCTGCAACCTGGAGCCCAACAGCGGGCAACATGCCATCGTCGTCACCGGCGCGGGCGAGACCGCCGAGGGTGGGTGGCAGTTCACGGTCAACGACCCCAACATCGAGGTCCCCAACGTGCCTGTGGACGGCGAGCGGTTCCTGACGGCGTGGGATGCGGCCAACCGGCCGATGATCACCGTGGAGAAGGTGTAGAGACAGCGAACTGGAGTAGAGCCTTCAGGCGGTCACGACCGGCTAAAGCCTCGATTCCAATGTTCTGTCAGAGTGGAGGCATTATGGACATCCAGAAGCTGGGTAAACAAACCCTGGAAACGTGCCGGTCGCGCGGCTGGGCCGGCATGGAGACCGGCATCTCGCGGCCCGTGCCCGAGGTCGTCGGCGGGCAGATACGATTGTGGTATCTCCTCTACCGCTCGCAGATCCGACCGCCTCATCAGATGCTCTACGAACCGACCGCGGCCGTGGCGGTGGACTACGCGACGGGGCAAATCCTGGAGCGTCGCGAGCTACCCACGTCCATCCCGCCCAAGGCCCTGGGCCGCTACCCGCACGCCGCGGCCGCCGCCGTTCCGCGCGACCGCTGGCAGGCTGCGTGGGATGAGCTATTCGGCCTCTATCCCGACGTGATCGCCGCGTTCGCCGGCCAACCCGCGGCGGGACAGCGGGAGAAGGTCGGCCGGTTCGCGGAGCTGTGGGAGTTGACCGCGCCGCCGTTTATGAAGGGGCAGTATCGCGCGCTGAATCCGATGTTCTTCGAGTGGCTGGAGCTAGCTCACAAACCGAAGTAGCAGCCTATTCATCACACGAAGAGGACAAACTTGTCTCGCGTCAGGAGACGGACACCATGCAACGTAAATCGGTTGTCGGCACTCGCTCATCGCTTCTATGGCTCCTGATTGTGCTCGTTGTGGTTATTCTTATCAGCGCAACAATCGGAGTGCTGGTGATGCTACCCCAGATGCAAGCTACGCGGACCGAGCAAGCCCGCCTGGCCGAGATCGAGCGACACTACCAGGCAGGCGTCGCGTTCCAGAAGATCGGCGACTGGACTGCCGCCGAGGGAGAATACCGGCAGATCATCTCGTTGGATGCCAACTACAAGGATGCACAGGCACGACTTTCGGATGTGAGAGTCAGAGCGAAGGAGATCGCGTGCATGGTAACGGCCTCCGCTTGTCGCCGGTCTCCTGACCGGCGGTGCACAGGGCGGCGGTCAGGAGACCGCCTGCAAGCAACATAATAAGGAAGTAATGATGTCCAATTACATTCCTCTTCCGCCCAACACCCGTCTCAAAAACAACCGCTACATCATCAGATCTTTCCTCACCGCTGGCGGCTTCGGCGCGGTCTACCTGGCCGAGGATACCCTCATGCAGGGTCGGCTGTGCGTCCTCAAGGAGAGCTTCGACCAGACCCCCGACGGCCGCGCTCAGTTCGAGGTCGAGGCGGCGACCCTTTCGGTGCTCAATCATCCCAACCTGGTGCGTGTCACCGACAGCTTCGTCGAGCCGAGCCAGAAGATGTACCTGGTGATGGAGTACGTCGAGGGGGAAGACCTGGAGGAGGCGCTCAAACGGATGCCGAATGGCCTGCCAGAGAAGCAGGTGCTGGCGTGGCTGGATCAGATCCTGGATGCGGTGGCTTACTGCCACGCGTTCAACCCCAAGGTGATCCACCGCGACATCAAGCCGGCCAACGTCCGCATCCGCAAAGCCGATGGTGTCGCAGTCCTGGTGGATTTCGGCATCGCCAAGATCGGCGGCGGGAAGACGCGGGCGGCCGCGCGGGGCTACTCGCCCGGCTACGCGCCGCCGGAGCAGTACGGCACGGGCACCGACACCTACTCCGATGTCTATGCGCTGGGGGCCACGCTCTATCACCTGCTGACCGGCCGCGTGCCGCCGCAATCAGTGGACATCGCCTATTCCGGCGCGGTGCTGCCGCTGCCGCACTCCTTCAATCCGGCCATCTCGGCTCAAACCGAGCAGATCATCCTGACGGCCATGCAACTGAATCCGCCGGATCGTTTTCGCACAGCCGGCGACATGCGGAAGGCACTGCAAGGCGAGATACCCACGCAGATGTGTCCGCACTGCGGCGCGCAGATGCGCACCACCGCGCGCTTCTGCCCTGTTTGCGGCAAGTCTACTGCGCCGATCAAGCCGTTCGTCTTTCAGAAGAACAAACAGCAGGTACAGCAGGCCAGGACAGTCCCCGACTTGGTGCATCTGTGCGATAGCTTCTGGGACGAGGGCCGCGATCTCTTCTGGCGCGGAGAGTTCGAGCCGTGGCTCGACAGCATCGGCGAGCAGGGCCTATCGCAGAGCGCCCGCGCGATCCGTGTGCGCCACAGCGACCCCGCGGCCGCGCTCGAGGAGTTCCTGGAAACAGCCGCGCCGACCCGCTCCAAGCCGATCCTGACCGCCGGCCCCGATCCGCTGGACTTCGGCCGGCTCTACAAGGGCGACACGAAGGTGCTGGGGTTGACCATGACCAACACTGGCCGCGGCTACCTGCACGGCAAGATCGTGGCCGACCCGGGCGCCTGGCTGGCGGTCCATCCCGATAGCTTCGGCTGTCTGGACGGCGTCCAGCAATCGGCGCAGGTGCAGGTGGAGGTCAAGACGGCCGGGCTATCCGGCGACGAGTTGGGCACCGAGTACGGCGGCCGCGTGATCGTCCAGTCCAACC
>VGYL01000837.1 GCA_016872975.1 Planctomycetota bacterium | reverse complement strand
GATCAGCGGATACGTGACCTTGCGCACGCGGGGATCCGTCAGTTCGGCGAAGTGGTCTTGAATCTTGGCGGACGGCTTCGGCACCATGGCATGTACTCCCAGGCTCACACGATTCCCTCGACCCTTGCTGTCCCTCAGCAAGCGGCGGGAAGCGTAATTGCCCAATTATGCCAAGTTACCCAGTATCGCGCAATCGCCCTGGGGGCTTGCCCCACCGGGAAGCCGGACCCAAGGAAAGCGGTGGGGCAAGCCCCACCCTACACAGTACCGAACTTGCTCGTCAAAACTCATAAGGCGGAACTCCGAACGCTCGTCACCAAGGTGGTGGGGCACATGCAATTGCCCCGTTCACGGCGACGGTTGACCATGGAGGGGGTCGAGGCTATGATTGAGCGGATGGTTATCGATATGGCGCGTACGGCTGCCTTCTGGAGATATCGCGAGATCATCCGCGACTATCCCTATTTGGAGCCGGAGGACATTCGCCAGGCCCTGCAGTATGCGGCATGGCTGACCCAGGAGAGCATCCACCCCTTGGAGCAGGCCACCGCATGAAGTTCCTCCTGGACATGGGCATCACTGTCACGGAGGGGCAAGCACGAATACGATACTTGCCGCTTGGGACGAGCGAGTAGAGGGATGGGACAAGCGAGCAGGAACTTCAACGTATGGTCTCGTGTGCGATCACGACTCCGTCTTGCAGTGCGACGATTTCATCGGCGAACTCGCGGAGGAGGTCCTGCTCGTGGGAGATCATCAGGATGGTCAGGCCCTGGCGGCGGTTCAGCTCGGAGAGGATCTCCACGATCTGGCGGGAGGTCCTGCTGTCGAGGTTGCCGGTGGGCTCGTCGGCCAGGAGGATCTGCGGCCGGTTGACGAGGGCCCGGGCAATCGCGACCCGCTGCTGCTCGCCGCCGGAGAGCTCGGTCGGACGGTGGTCCTTTCTGGCTCCCAGGCCGACCGCCTGCAGCAGCTCCTCGGCCCGCCGCAACCGCTCTTTCCGGGTCACGCCCGCGAAGAGCAGCGGGAAGGCGACGTTCTCGACGGCCGTGTAGGCGTTGATCAGGTTGAACGATTGGAAGATCATGCCGATCGTGTTGCGGCGGTAGAGGGCCAGCTCTTTCTTGCTCAGCTCGGAGATCGCCCGGCCGGCCACGCGGATGCCGCCCGCCGAAGGCCGGTCCAGGCCGCCCAGCAGGTTGACGAGCGTGGACTTGCCCGAGCCGGAGGCCCCGGTCACGCCGACAAGACGGCCGTGGGCGATCGACAGCGTGACGGCCCGCAGGGCGGCCACTTCCACCGTCCCGAACGTGTAGACCTTGGCCAGGTCCGTGATCTCGATGAAACCGTCAGCGTCCATGTCGGAGCAGAAACTCCTGAAGACCCGGCAAATCGTCGGTATTGATCAGGTCCACCCCGGCCGCGAGCAACTCGCGCCACACGGCCTCCCGCGCGGGCGACGGTGCATCCGGCGTCGCCCAGAACCGTACGAGCCGCCCGCGGGCGTGGGCCTGGCGGACGATCTCGGCCAGCTTCTGCCGCTCCGGGGCGGGCATGGCTCCCTCGCCTCTCCAGGTGAAGTGCCTGGTCCATTGATCGCTGATCAGGGGCATCCGGCCGGCGGGGACTTCGGCATCCAGATCGGTCAGGCGGCCGTCGAGGCCGGCGTAGCGGACCGGCTGGGACTGCATCCACTCCACCGGCCGATTGCCCGAGACGACCACCAGGACCGCCTTATCCTTTCGCCCCTCGGCCTCGAACGTGGTCAGCATGTCCTGATATCCCGCCAGGACCTCGTGCAGCCGCCGGCAGGTCGGTCCCGCGGCGCTCTTGATATCGATCAGGAGGATGAACCGCGCGCCCTGAGGGTATACGCGTCCCCCGTTCTCCCGCACCCGCTGCCGGAGCGGCTCCAGATAGAGCGCTTGCAGGGTCCTCTCGGGCTTGATTTGTCTCGTCTCGTGGGCCACGCACAGGGAGTCGCCGACCAGAAAGACGTCCGCCTCGACACTGGTGAAGCCATGCGCCAGGGCCCGGAGCAGAGGCGGGTCGTGCAGGTAGTCGTTGTGCGCGTGGGCCTGGGGCAGAGGCGCCGGTCCGCCGGCTTGCGGCGCGGAACCGGCCGGCGCCAGCAGCAGCAACGCCATAATGCAGGTGGTGCGGATCATAGCCACTCCCAACATTGCCTGACAGAAGAAAACGCCGACCACGCGTGCCGGCCCTCGTCCCGCACGATACCCACAGGACGCCTCCATGGCAAGAGGAGGCAGACGACCCCCGGGGCAATCGCATGTTCGACGATGAAGCCGTTTGGAATTCCGCGTTTACGCGGATCTGAACAGTCCTGCCTTCCACACCGGCGAAGTCTTGAGCCGTTGCGCGGTCTGGACCCGCCTAATGAGTTTTGACGAGCAAGTTCGGTAATCAGAGCCCGGCCACTGGCGCTCTTCGTAGGGCGGGCGTGGGCCCCCAAACGCGATTCATCGCGTTTGGGGACCCCGTCCCCGCTCGCCAAAGATGTCGTGCGAGGACGCACGACCTACGCGGAGAGCGGCCCGCGCGGCCATTACCGAAGTTGTTCGTCAAAGCTCATGAGGCGGACGGGTGGCAGCGTCAAGGCCGGTAGGCCTTGGCGATGGTCCTGCGCCCGGGCAATCCGCCATCGCCAAGCTCCGAAGAGGGTTCCCAATCGCGATGAATCGCGATTGGGAGCCCTGACTCCGCTTGACGCTGCCACCCATACAGCAACGACTTTGCGTTTGCCCTGGACAATGGGGTGTATGACCGTCCCTGCGCGGGCGTCCCGGTCCGGCCCAGACCACCGTGGAACGGTTGCGGTTGCGACGCTCGTTTCGGCATACGGTTGCGTGCGGCGTCACGTGCGACGTCCGACGTGACGAGCCGCGCAACCGCAACCGCGGCACGATCCTTCCCTGGAAGGGGAAAAATGGAATGCCGCCTTTTCCGGCGGGCGTTTCTGATGCAATAGGCGAACAGGGATTGCACGTCTATCTTCGGGCCCATAGAATAGCCGTCGCGGGGCGGGCCGGCCCCGCCTGCAATGGTCAACGAGCGTGCCGGAAGAAAGGTGGGCGTGGCATACGCTGCCGGATGATTGGACTGGAGATCTTCGATGAGACACATAGCACCCCTGGGAGCCGTCATCACAGCCGCCGTCCTGCTGATCGTGCTTTCGACGCCCTGCGGCGCCGCGGCGAAGGAGACGGTCATGGTCGCGATGCGTGACAACGTCAAGCTCGCCACCGATATCCATCTCCCCGCAGGCGAAGGGCCCTGGCCGGCCATCCTCATGATGACCCCCTACGGCCGCAAGTCCGCGGAGGCGGTGGCCGGCGAGGTCACCCAGCGGGGGTATGTCCTGGTCTCCCAGGATTTCCGCGGCCGCTTCGACTCCGAAGGCACGGATTACCCCGTCTTCCTGCATCTCGGCTGGGGTGAGCGCCAGGATGGGTATGACACCATCGAGTGGAT
>VGYL01000836.1 GCA_016872975.1 Planctomycetota bacterium | reverse complement strand
GGTCCCTGGCCCGCGCCCTGTTGCCGGCGGCCCGCCGGTGGCATCGCGAGCGGCCGTTCCATCTGGTCCTGGGCGTGTCGATGCTCCCGGACGCGGAGGCAACGGTGATGGTGGCGCGCGAGCTTGGCCTGCCGGTAGCCGCGCTGGCGGTGGGCAGCGATGTGATGGTGTACCCGGACCGGATGGCGGCCCTATGGCGGCGGGTCGGCGAGACCCTTGCATGCGTCGATCTGCCGATCGGTGTCAGCCGGTCCGTCTGCCGGCGGTTGGCCGAGACCGGCAAGTGCCGGCGCGAACCGCTGTGCGTGTACCTGAGCCGGGACACCAAGCAATTCATTCCTGCCGGGAGCAGGGATCGGGTCCGAGAGCAGCTTGGCTGGCCCAAGGACAACATTGTCGGCGTCTACACCGGCGGTCTGGTCGAGACCAAAGGGATCAAGGAGCTTGCGGCCGCTGCCGAGCCACTGCTCCGAAAGCACGAGCGCTTCCAACTTGTCTGCGTGGGCGATGGACCGAGGCGGGAGAGCCTGCGGGCGCTGCGCGACCGTCTGGGGCGCGCAGGGGCGGTGGTACTGCCCGGCCGGGTGACGCCGGATGAGGTTCCGCGGTTTCTCCGCGCGGCGGATTTCTTCGTGCTGCCGTCCCACAGCGAAGGCATGTCCCAGGCGGTTCTGGAGGCGATGGATTGCGGCTTGCCCGTCGTCGCGACGCGCGTCGGCGGAATCCCCGAGGCCGTCCTCGACGGGCAGACCGGCCTGCTCGTCGAGCCGAGGAACGTCGAGCAACTCCGCCAGGCGCTGGAACGGATGATTGCCGACGAGGCGTTTCGCCTGGCCGCGGGACAAAGAGGACAACAGCACGCCCGGGAAGTCTTCGACTCCGAGCGCAACGCCTCCCTTCTCGCCGAGGCGTTATGGTCGCTGGCCGGAGCGTGCGGTCCGCACGATGACAGATCGCAGGCGATGGTGTGCACAGCACACCCTACGGAAGAAAGCAGGCACCTGTCACATGTCTGAAGATTGCCTATATCCTGGGTGGCAGCGTCAAGACCGAAGGCCTTGGCGATGGCTCTTCTCGCGATGGATTGAGACCATCGTCAAGCTGCGCTCGACGCTGCCACCTGTCGTGTCGCGGGCATCTTGCCCGCGCGTGCCGAAGGCGTCCCGCCTTCGAATCGAGGGCCAGAGGCCCTCGGTATGCGCGGGCGCTCGCGCCCGCGACTCACGGCCATCGTCAAAGGCAGAGCCTTTGGCGCTGCCACCCATTGCGGTTGGTGATGGAGCACCCTGTACCTGCCCCGATAGCGCAGGCGGAGTGTCGCGAATCCCGGTGGACAAGTCCCCGCGACCGCGTGCCGCCAAGGTCTGCCTGCTGACTTCGGTCCATATCGCCTTTGACGGCCGGATCTTCCATCGGGCGGCCAGGAGCCTCGCCCAAGCCGGGTATGAGGTGGTGTTGATCGCCCCCCACGACAAGGACGAGGTGGTGGAAGGCGTTCGCGTCGTGGGGCTGCCGCAACCGAAGAACCGGCTGCACCGGACGACGAAGGTCCTGTGGCGGCTCTATCGCCTGGCCGTGCAGGAGGACGCCGACGTCTACCATTTCCACGACCCGGAGCTGATGATCGTCGGCCTGCTGCTGAAACAGCGCGGCAAGAAAGTCATCTGGGATGTCCACGAGCACTATCCCAACAGCATCCTCGACAAGTACTACCTCGCCAAGCCGCTGCGGCGGATCATCGCCGCCTCGTTCGATCTGTTCGAGCGGGCGGTGGTGCGGTTCTTCGACTACGTGATCTACACGACCCCCTTCGTCGGGCACCGCTACCAGACCATGCGGGTGCGGTCGGGTCCCGTGGAGAACTACCCGATCCTCAAGCTCTCCGAGACGTTCCGGCGCGAGCCGCGGGAGCGGATCATCTATCTTGGCGCCATGGCGCGGCCGCGCGGATTGGTGGAGGTGGTGCAAGCCTTTGCTCTCGTCGCCGGCAAGCGCCCGAGCTGGGAGCTCTATCTGGTGGGATTGAGCCGGCCGCCCTCCTTCGAGCAGGAGCTGCGAGACCTGGCCCGGAAGCTGGGCATAGAGACGCAGGTGAAGTTCATCGCGTGGGTGCCGTATGAAGAGAAGGAGCGGCTTTCCTGCCAGGCGTCCCTGGGAATCATTACGTACCTGCCCCATGCGAACAACACAAGTTGCTTGCCCAACAAGCTGTTCGACTATATGCTGGTCGGCCTGCCGGTGGTGGCGTCGGATTTCCCGCTCTACCAGGACGTGGTGGAGCCGAACCGGTGCGGGTTGGTGGTCGATCCGGCCCGGCCCGAGGACATCGCCCGGGCGATGCTCTATCTGATCGAGCATCCGCAGGAGGCACGGCGGATGGGCGAAAACGGCCGCCGGGCGGTGCTGGACCGGTACAACTGGGAACAAGAAAGCCGCAAGCTCTTGCGGATTTATGAGACAGTACTCCAAACGCAAGGAGGGAACTGACTTGGCGAAAGTGCTCTTGGTCGTCGGGGCGCGACCCAATTTCATGAAGATGGCCCCGCTGTATTTCGCGATGGGCAAAGTCCCGTCGCTCCAGCCGCTGATCGTCCACACGGGACAGCATTACGATTACGTCATGTCGCAGGCGTTCTTCGAGGACCTGGAGCTGCCGCAGCCGCACCACTTCCTCGGCACCGGCTCCGGCTCTCATGCCGAGCAGACGGCCCGGATCATGATCGAGTTCGAGAAAGTGCTCCTGGCGGAGAAGCCCGATCTCATCGTCGTCTTCGGCGACGTCAATTCGACGGTGGCGTGCAGCCTGACGGCCAAGAAGCTGCTGGTCCCGGTCGCCCACGTGGAGGCGGGCCTGCGCAGTTTCGATGAGACCATGCCGGAAGAGATCAACCGGCGCGTGACGGATACCATCTCCGACCTGCTCTTCACGCCCTCGCCCGATGGCGACGAGAACCTGCTCCGGGAGGGCGTCGCGCCCCGGAAGATTCACCGCGTCGGCAACATCATGATCGACTCGCTGATCGGCATCCTGGACCGAATCAACCAGGACCACCAGGAGCAGATCGTCCAGCGTTTCGGCCTGACGAAGCGAAACTACGTGCTCGTGACCCTGCACCGGCCCGCGAACGTGGACGAGCGGGAGGGCCTGGCGCAGATCCTGACATATCTGAACGGTCTAGCGGCCCAGGTGCCGGTGGTCTTTCCTGTGCATCCGCGGACGCGCAAGAACATCGAGGCCTTCGGGATCGAGGCCTCGTTCCGCGACGCGTTTCATATCGTCGAGCCCGTGCGGTACCGGGAATTTCTCACGCTGCAGAACAATGCCCGGTTCATCGTGACGGACTCCGGCGGCATCCAGGAGGAGGCGACCTATCTGCGGTTGCCCTGCCTGACGCTGCGGCCCAACACGGAACGGCCCATCACGATCACCGAAGGGACCAACGAGCTGGTGGACATGAGCAATATCGAGGCGCAATCCGCCCGGATTCTCGCGG
>VGYL01000835.1 GCA_016872975.1 Planctomycetota bacterium | reverse complement strand
GAGAGCGCAGCAGAATCCGCATGCGGATCGGCGCTGGGTTGCGAAGGAGAGGAGAATACTTCGTCATGTCCGTGCCTCCTGAATGGATCTTTGGTTGATAGCCGGGTGATGAATCTGGGCCGAACGATCACCAGATAGGCTGAGATCGAGCCGGATCGGCAGAGCGGTCGGGGGGATCCTCAAGCGACCGGAACTTGGGGGGATCCACTCACGAGAAACCGACACGCCGATCTGTGGGAGGCGACGGACGCGTAGATTCGAAACTGGCAGGCGGCGGGAATCTTCCCTGCCGCCTCCAGAATACCTCCAAGACTGGGGAGGACTCAGGAGAACTCGGGGGGACTGGGGGGACAAGCGAAGGCGTCGGTAACCGACGATTCTACAACCCGATGCGTCCGAAATCGCGCGGCGCCAACCGGTTAGGTTTTCCGCCGCAAACGGGTTCGATTCCCGCCGCCTCCACATTCATCTTGTTATACTAACCGTCTCATAATTGTCTAGACATTCCTTCGCGTTGGTGCTACTTTGGCGTTTGTGAAGATCACGGATGCTCGACGGCTTACTCATGGGCAGTTGACGGATCTGCGGCGGCGGGGTGTTGCGGCCGTTCAGGGCGGCGAGTCGCCGGAGAAGGTCGCGGAGGTCTTGGGAGTTCATCGCTCGACCGTATACGGGTGGCTGGCGCGCTACCGCGATGGCGGATGGCATCGGCTGGATGCGAGGAAGCGCGGAGGGCGCAAGCCGAAGCTGGATGCCCGCGCGATGGCGTGGGTCTACAAGGTCGTAACGCTGGGCAATCCTCAGCAGTACAAGTTCCGGTTTGCCCTGTGGACGAGCGAGATGGTGGGCGTCCTGATTCGAGAGCGCTTCGGGATTCAGCTGAGTCGGGCCTCGGTCTGTCGTCTGCTGAACCAACTCGGATTGTCGGCGCAGCGGCCCTTGTGGCGGGCGTATCAGCAGGACCCGGCCACGGTGGAGCGGTGGCTGCGGGAGGAGTTTCCGCGGATCCGAGCGCTGGCGAAGGCGCACCGGGCCACGATTTGGTTCGGCGACGAAGCGGGGGTTCGTTCGACGGCTCACGCGGGCACGACTTGGGCGCCGCGAGGCCGGACCCCCATCGTGTCCACGACCGGCGCTCGGTTCGGGTTGAACTTGATCTCCGCGGTCAGTCGGCGCGGTGAGCTCCGCTTCATGGGGGTGAAGGGACGGGTGAATGCCGAGGTCTTCATCACTTTCTTGAAGCGGCTGCTGGTGGGGATGCGACGGCCCGTCTTCCTGATCGTGGACGGGCACCCGACGCACAAGGCGGCGAAGGTCCGGCGCTTCTTGGAGACCGTCGGCGACAGGCTCCGGCTGTTCTTCCTTCCGCCCTACTCTCCGGAACTCAACCCCGATGAGCACGTGTGGAACGACCTGAAGAACAACGGCATCGGCCGCAAGGTGATCACCGGGCCCGACCAGATGAAGCATGAGGTGATCAGCCATCTTCGTTTCCTACAGAAGTCGCCTGAACTTGTCCGTTCCTTCTTCCTCGCGCCCTCTACCGCCTATGCGGCTTGATGTCGCGACAACTCTGAGAACACTAGTATGTCAGTAAGTTAGGGTTCCGTGGTCCCGCTGTTTCCAGAATCCCTCCATGCTATGGACAGCGGGAGTTGTCTCTGTGCCTCCGCAGTTCCAAAGCCGTCGCCGCACCCTCGGTTCATCGGAGTCCGATACCAAGTCGGCAGCCCCAGGCGCGTCGAACGCGAGGGAGATCGGCTCGTGGTCCCGGGCAAGGAATCGGAGACGAACACGATGCTTCGCCCGCATCCGTGTGGGTTCATCCTGGGAGTCGAGAAGCTCCCCCGAGCCGGTATAGCGCCAGCGGCAGCGGCTCCACCGGAATCCCGCCGGTTTCGTCGGTACTCCAGCTCCGGGACCAGATCTTGCCATTCCTGTACCTCGCGATCTGCTTGAGCTCCTTCGGTCGCAACTGCTGCGTCCACTTCACCTCGATGGGTTGGAACCGCTTCCCCTCGATGTAGGCGATATCGACCTCGCCCTCGGCCTTGATGTAGTAGGTGGGGTAGAAGCGGCGCACGAGAGTGACGGCGCAGGCCTCCGCGATCCTTCCGGACCACTCCGGGTCCCTCAGCATCGGCTCGACGCGATGGCGAAACGGATCTGGATCCGGCCGAAGCCAGCTGCTGACCGCATGCATGATGAACGGATCGGCAAACATCACCCGGCGCGCCTTGCGCGGTGCCGCAGTCAACTTGTCCTCGAGCAGCGCTGGCTGCACGAAGACGGCGTCCATCGAAGCCAGCAGGGCGACGTAGTCGGCCACGGTTGCAGGGTGGTCGATGGAGAGATCCCGCGAGAGAGCGTTCCATGTGACCTGCGTCCCGTACCGGCCGGCGATCGCAGCCAGGATCTCCCGCAGGTAGTGCTCCTGCTTTCCACGCTTCAGCATGTCACCCCGAATCCAGTCTCCGTATGTGGCGAAAGTCGAGGGGAGGATGGAATCGCTCAGGGCCATGTCGTTGATGGCACGCAGGAAACCGCCATGGGCGAGATACCGCAAGAACTCGGCATCGACGAGGCGTCGGGTCGACTCTGTAATGCTGGGCTTCGGTCCAAGGAGTGAGTGCCGACCCGCCGTGGGGATCCGCTTGGCCAGGTCCACGTACTCGCTGAAGGTCAGAGGGCCGATGTGGAAATCCACAATCGAGCTCGCACCCCGCCGACCGGGGAAGCGCATCCGTGCTTCCTGGATCAGCGCCGAGTCCGAGCCGGAGAGCATCAGCACGATGTCTTCCAGCGTCCCCGCGTCCGCCAGGAACTTGACTCCCTTGTCCCATTCTCGGATGTACGTGACCTCATCCACCAGAAGGTAGCCAGGACCTCGTCCTTCCCACTCGGTGACCTGCTCGGTGATCAGTCGAACCAGGGTGTGGTGGTCGTCGATCAGTTCCCCTGCCAGGTAGCAGATGCGCTCTGCGTCGGTGCCCGACTTCAGGAGTTCGGCCATCCACTGCTTGAGGACCGTGGTCTTGCCGATTTGACGGCCGCCGGTCAGCGAGTAGACGCCGGGGCCGAGGAGCTTCAAACGGTCGAGGAGCGGGGAACGATAGGGAAGTGGCAGCTTGATCATCTGCTTCAAGTTGGGGTCGCGCTTCGCGAATTCACCGACCGACTCTCTGTGGGTGTTGTGTGGCGAGAATCGAGGATCCATCGACTCGCTCCCATGTTTAGGCAGCGCTTGCTGAGCAAAGTTAGTCAACGGCAATTGACAATAATGAGTCATGCCCGTCAAGAAGATTCATGGGGCCGGGCCTGGTGGTCGCCCGCCTGCTCGCCGGCTGGAAATGAGGCGGGGGCCGGCCGACTTTATTCGTCGTCTATGCCGGCCCCCTGGCACGCCGTCTTAGTTGATGTGGCCAGACGCTGTTGCGGCGATGCCATCCTCCCGTCTCGCTGGGTCCTTGTTCTCGTCACTCTCCGCGTACTGAGCAAG
>VGYL01000834.1 GCA_016872975.1 Planctomycetota bacterium | reverse complement strand
CGCTATGAGGTCCTGCCCTATCTGTTCAGCCTTGGCTTCATCATGCTGGGGGCGCTGTGGCTCGCCACCCTGCTGGCCGCGACGCTGGATCTGGTCTTCGAGAATCTCGATATCGGCTTCCTCTTCTTCGGCGTGCTGTACTTCCTCGGCCTGACCGCGCCCAACTACCTGCTGCGATGGGTGGCGACCAGCGCCTCGGTGTACTCCGACTTCGGCGGCATCGAGCCGGTGGGCCGCCTGGTCGTCTGCAACCGCCTCTTCTGGCTGTTCCTCGCGGCCGCCGTGGTGCTGGTCGGTTTCTGGTGGCGGCGGCTCCCCGGCTTTCCCCGGCGCGTCGCGCTGGTCCGCAACGCCGCCCGGGGCCTGGTGCCCCTCGGCGCCCTCGCGGCGATGGCCCTCGCCACCTGGCTCTACACGAGCGAGCCCTACCTGTTCCCCGCCGACAGCGTGTTCCAGCGCGACCTGCCCCGCTCCGCGCAGGCATGGCTGACGGCGGTGACCTGCGACGTCCGGCTTCGGCCCAGGGCGAAAACCCTCGCCGCCGACGTCTGCTATGAGTTCGGCAAAGAGCCGGCGCAAACGCGGATCGAGCTTGTTACCAACAAGGGACTCCGCATCGATTCGCTGAAGGTCAACGGGACCGACGCCGCCTGGCATTACCTCCCGCGCACGGACCGCATCCAACTGGACCTGCCCGCGGGACCGTCCGCCCGGGTGGAGCTTCGGTACCACGGACGCATCCGCTACCCTGTCCCCGGCGGTTTCCCCGGGTATATCAGCACGCGCAGCATTTACCTGCTCGAAAACTCGCACTGGCTGTTCGAGCCGCGGACCGAGGCGCGCGGCCCCATCGGCGTCTCGGGTGCCGTGACCGCCCCGGCGCATCTGACCGTGGTCACGCCGGGCAAGCTGGAGTCCATAACCCGGGAAGGCGAGAGTCTGACCTGGCGCTTCAAAGCCGTCTGCCCGGAGCTGGCGCTGGGACTGTTCGCCGCGGAGTACGAGCAGGAGACTCTGGCGGTGGGCTCGACCACCGTCGAGTTCTACTTCAGTCCGCGTCATGCCGACTACATCCGCGCTGCCGGGGTCACCGATCATATCCGCGACATCCTGGCGTTCTGCGGGACATTCACCGGCACTGGTCCCTGGGAAAACATGCCGCTCAAGATCGTCGAGACCTCCGTCTACAAGCCCGGCGGCCACGCGTCCCTGAACGTCGTGACGATGGCCGAGTACCTGTTGAACCGGATCAAGGCACCCGATCCGAGCACGATGCCCCGCTTCATCCTCCGCGACCTCAAGATCCTGGCGCACGAGCTGGCCCACCAGTGGTGGGGCGGCGGCGTCGCCATCGCCGAGTCGGGCGCCTGGTCCTCGGAGGGCTTGGCCGAGTACATGGCGTACAAGTACCTCGCGGCCCAGTATCCCGCCGCCATCACTGACAGCATCGCGCGCGGCTGGCGCGGCTCGGCCGCGCAGGGAAAACACGCCTACTGGCGCAAGGACCCCCGCGCCCTCGAACGGATGCGTCCGGCCCTGCGGGAGAAACTACTGACGGGTCAGGCGCGCGGACGGGCCTACAGCGTCCTGCCGCTGCGCCTGCTGGCGGCGGAAGAGCGCCTGGGCGCGGGGCCGCTGCAAGCCCGCCTGGCCGAAGTCTTCCGGCGGCACCGGGGCACCACCCTCCCGTGGGAGAGCTTCGTCGCCATCCTCGGACCCGGCACCATCGATCTGTGTGAGGAACAACCATGAACACGCTGACTGCCATCGGCTGGGAACTCCGTCGCCTCCTGCTGACCCGGGCCTGCCTCTACTCGCTGCTGGTGGTCCTCCTGCTCAGCTATGATATCCTGAACCGCCTGATCATCGGCGGGACCTACGGCGCCGCCCCCTACGCGCAGGTCAGTTATGCCCAGTTCGTGACGCTCCTGAACCCGTTCCTGCTCATCGTTCTGATGCTCTGGGTCGGCGGGGTTTTTTCCGAGCGGGAGCGGGCGGTCCGCCGGATCGTGCTCTCGACCCCGATCACCAACGCCGGCTACTTCGCCATCAAGGCCGCCGCCCTCGCCGCCGCTTTCCTGCTGCTGGCGGGACTCACGGTCACGGCGAGCTTCGTCTTCTACGGCCGCCAGTTCGGGTTCTTCTCGTTCCAGACCTTCCTCAGTCCGCTGGTGGTCTTTCTACTGCCGCCGGCCGTATTTGTCCTCGGACTGTCGATGGCGGCGGGCCAGTTGCATCCCCGCCTGCCGTTCGGCCTCATCCCTCTGATCTTCTTCGCCGGCGTATTGAACTTGGGATTGCCCCTCTGGCTCGACATCACCGGCAACACCTACATGTTCGACTACCCGAAGATCCTGATGCAGACCCTGGGCACGGGCGAGATGGTCTATTACCTGTCCAATGGCTTTCTCGCCACCCGCGTGGCCTTGGTCGTGGCCGGCAGCGCTCTCTTCGTCTGGGCCGCCAAACGCCCCTGCCGCTGAGAAAAGCAGAATGTCCCCTTTTCTCCGCGCGCCGGGGGAGTGCTACCGGTGGGCCACGTGGTGGGCGCGGCCGGTGTGGTCGCTCGGGCTTCTTGACGGTCGGGTGGTATCGAGGCCGGACTGGCCCGCCCGTGGTGTACCTTTCCACTCCAGGACTTGGCGATCGACGAGCAGGCGCCGGTAGAACCTGGCCCGGTTGATGCGCTGGACCGGGACATCTTCGTCGAGCGCATAGGCGGCGGCGGTGGCGGCCGACTGGCCCAACACCATGAAGACCGGCTCCATGCGAATCGAGCCGTAGGCGATGTGAGACGCCGAGAGGCACACGGGCACCAGCAGGTTCGCACATTCGTCGGCCTTCGGAACGATGGAGCGATAGCTGATCGGATAGGGTGAGAAGCCGCCCACCTCCACGTCGCCTTCGTTGCGCACGTGGCCCTGGGCGTCCAGATGCCGCTGGACGTGGTGGGAGTCCATGGTATAGGCGGCCAGGCCGACCGGATCGTCCGCCTTTTCGCGGCCCTGGCAATGGTGCTGGGTCATGACGTAGTCGCTCACCATCCGCCGCGCCTCGCGCACGTAGAGCTGATCCTGCCAGCCGTGGCCCTCGACAAACTCGTCCTTGCACATCCCCCAGCGGGCGACCTCGCGGCGGATCTTCTCCGGGACGCGCGGGTGGTTGGCCAGCGTCCACATCACACCCTGCTGATAGAGGCGATGGCGGGCGGCGATCCGCTCGCGCTGCTCGTAGCTCGCCTCGGGGTACTCGTAGTTCTGGCCGATGAAGTCGGTCGAGAAGCCCGTGCGGTTGTTCGTGTCGGTCTTGCGGTTGGGCATGGAGGAATTGATCCAGGGCATACCCGACTCGCCCGCCTCGAAGTTCCGCAGCATCAGCTCGTACCACAGCGGGTCATAGCCCTCGGGCTTGTGGAAGGGGATCCGGTTGTCCGGGTGGTCCGTCAGGCACATCCGGAAGCAGTAGGCCTGTACCCGTCTGTCCCCCTCGCCCTCCGGGCC
>VGYL01000833.1 GCA_016872975.1 Planctomycetota bacterium | reverse complement strand
TCCAGAAGCAACCCTCCGCGCCCTTGGGATGGGAAGAACACACTCCCCATACCGGGCGTCGCACCCATTGGGCACTCTATCGATCATAACCGGACGTCACCGGATGGCAAGCCCCATGCTGCCCGGAAGGTGAACAGATTAAGGAAATTGCCTACATTGCGGAATTTGGGCGCAATTTTCACCCGCGAGCCGCAATCGTCCGAACTATGACTGGGGATCTATTGACAAGGGACGTAGGATTTGGTAGTACTTTAGGCGTGCTCGCGAGAGTGGTCGCGACACAACCTGGTCCATCCCAACAGGTGGGATGGTTACGGAGTTGCAGCCAGGCATGTATCTTCGGGTGGATGGGTCGCTCTTCGAGGGTAAGAGCGATTGATCGCCCGGAGGGCCAAGAACGCTGCAATCCGCCGGAATGACCAAAGGGTTTCCGATAGTGGAAGCCCGACGTGTTGATCAGGAAAGGACAGGGTATGCAGACAGACTCTTCACTTCCGGCCCCTCCGGCCGAGCGCTCAATCCCCAAGAGCGGCGCCCAGATCATTGTCGACGCACTGTGCGCCCACGGTGTCGGGACGGTTTTCGGCTACATCGGGGCGTCCGTATTGCCTTTATTTGACCGGCTATCGGATTCCCAGGAACGGCCGTGCCAGGTGCAGCTTGGCACTTAGGTCCTTGAGGTCCCTCAGGTCCCTGCGAACTTCGGAGCCCCAGGGGCTCGATCGAAGGCAATTGACACGATGGAATTGACCGTTATATGATTTGGACCCTCTTGGGTTCCTCTGAAAGGAGAGCAGATGTCTTCTGAGTCGCAAACGTCGGCCGGCACTGCCGGGGCCGCCACCGTCAAGACCGGCGCCCAGATCGTCGTCGATACCCTCGTCGAGCTCGGGGTCGAGACGATGTTCGGGTACACCGGCGGCGTGGTGCTGCCGCTGTTCGACCGGCTCTACGATGCCCCGATCCGGTTCATCATCCCCCGGCACGAGCAGGGCGGCTGCCACATGGCCGATGCCTACGCCCGCGCCAGCGGCAAGGTGGGTGTCGTGATCGCCACCAGCGGCCCCGGCGCCTGCAACCTGACCACCGGCCTGGGCACCGCGATGATGGACTCGATCCCCCTGGTCGCACTGACCGGCCAGGTCCGCACGGAGCTGATCGGTAACGACGCCTTCCAGGAGGCGGACACGACGGGCATCACCCGGCCGGTCACCAAGTACAATTCCATCGTCAAGAACATCAAAGACCTGGAGCGAACGGTCCGCGAGGCATTTCACATCGCCTCGACCGGCCGGCCTGGCCCGGTCCTGGTTGATCTGCCGGTCGATATCTCGGTCGGCAAATACACCTGCAACGGCAAGGCCAAGATCGATCTGCCGGGATATCGGGTCCGCACGAAGGGCCATGCCCGCCAGATCTCGATGGCCGCCGAGGCGATCAACAAGTCCGAGCGGCCCGTCCTCTACGTTGGCGGGGGTGTCATCGCGGCCAACGCCGCCGCGGAGCTGCACGCGCTCGCGCAGAAGGCCCATCTGCCTGTGACCATGACGCTGCTGGGCCTGGGCAGCTACGATCAGCGCAAGCCCGAGTCGCTCGACATGCTCGGCATGCACGGCTCGGCCTACGCGAACTACGCGGTCCAGGAGTGCGATCTGCTCATCGCGGTCGGGGCGCGGTTCGACGATCGCGTCACCGGCAAGGTCGCCACCTTCGCCCCCCACGCCAAGGTCGTCCATATCGATATCGACCCGTCGAGCATCTCCAAGAACGTCCGCGTCGATATCCCCGTCGTCGGCGACGCCAGGTACATCCTGGCGGCGCTGGCCGAGGAAGTCGAGTACCGCGAGCGCGAGCCGTGGTTCCGTAAGATCGCCGAGTGGAAGAAGAAGCACCCGCTCCGCTACGACAAGAAGGCCAAGACGATCAAGCCGCAGTACGTCATCGACGAGATCTGCCGCCAGAC
Source organism: Planctomycetota bacterium (assembly GCA_016872975.1). Taxonomy (GTDB): domain Bacteria; phylum Planctomycetota; class Phycisphaerae; order Sedimentisphaerales; family Anaerobacaceae; genus PLanc-01. The sequence goes on along the minus strand of VGYL01000833.1, from coordinate 1,539 downwards.
GAACCACGAGGCGATTATCACAACCGGCGTCGGCCAGAACCAGATGTGGGCGGCCCAGTTCTACACGTTCACCCGGCCGCGGCAGTTCATCAGCTCCGGCGGCCTGGGCACGATGGGCTTCGGCCTGCCCGCCGCCATCGGCGCCCAGATCGCCCGGCCCGATGCCACGGTGATCGACATCGACGGCGACCACAGCTTCAACATGACGATGACCGAGCTGGCGACCGCGGTGCAGTACGAGCTGCCCATCAAGGTCTGCATCCTGAACAACGGCTACATGGGCATGGTCCGCCAGTGGCAGGAGCTGTTCTACAACCGCCGCTACTCGTGCAGCTTCCTGAAGAACCCCGACTACGCGAACGTCGCCCGGGCCCTGGGGGCCGTCGGGATCACCGTCGAGAAGAAGGAAGAGGTGCCCAAGGCCATCGCCCAGATGCTGGCGGAAAAGCAGCCCTGCGTCGTCGACTTCCGCGTCGAGCGGGAAGAGAACGTGTGGCCCATGGTCCCCGCCGGCAAGAGCCTGTCCGACATGGACGGCCTGGCGATCCTGGAGAGCATGGCGTGAGAATTGATTATTGATAATGGACCACTGATGATTTGGGGCGCAGGCTTTGTCTCTTGTTGGGCATCGGTCGCCCCGCGAATCATCGATTATCAATAATCCCTAATCAATCCGATGAGGGTTATCGCATGAAACACATCATCAGTGCCTTGGTCGAAAACAAGCCGGGCGTCCTGGCCCACGTCGCGGGGATGTTCGCCGCCCGCGGGTTCAATATCGATTCGCTGGTCGTCGGGCGGACCGAGGACCCCGACCTCAGCCGCATGACGATCGTCGTGATCGGCGACGACCGGATCGTCGAGCAGGTCCGCAAGCAGCTCGGCCGCATCGTGCCGGTCGTCAAGGTCCAGGACTTCGCGGGCCGGCCCGTCGTCGCGCGGGACCTGATGCTCGTCAGCGTCGCGGTCCCGCCCGAAAAACGGCCGGAGGTCTTCGCCCTGATCGAGATGTTCCGCGGCCACGTCGTCGACATCAGCCCCAAGACCGTGATGGTCGAGGTCAGCGGCCCGGAGTCGAAGATCGAGGCCTTCATCGACGTCTGCCGGCCCTACGGCATCAAGAACGTCGCCCGCACGGGCACCATCGCCATGCCCCGCCAGGGCACCGCGGAGGAGTAGTGCTTCATGCCAATTGAACCTCCGGGTAGGGGCGACGGGTGGCAGCGGCAAGCGGAGTCTTCGGAGCTTGCCGATGGCGGATAGGCAAACCATCGGCAAGCTGCGCTTGCCGCTGCCACCCACCTGGAAAGTCAATGGTCATGAAGCAGTAGGGCTGTCCCTCGTCGTCTGTCATACGGGTCCTGCTTGAGAATTTCGGCCTGGCTCAAGAGACGGCCTTCTCGGGTACCAAAGGACGGGTGGCAGTGGCAAGCGCAGTTTTCGGAGCTTACCGATGGTTTTGCCTCCGGGCCATCGGCAAGGCCTGCGCAAAGCCTCCGGCCTTGCCGCTGCCACCCACCCAGACGGTTACCCAGTTCG
>VGYL01000832.1 GCA_016872975.1 Planctomycetota bacterium | reverse complement strand
CTCCGCCTTTGACGATGGTTGAGGCGCTCGACGATGCCTCGACCGCACGCGCGAAAGCCATCGTCAAGGCCGGAGGCCTTGGCGATGCCACCCGCCTGCCGTCACGGGCGGGACGCCCGTGGATACTCATGGGCGGGACGCCCATGCTACGGGACGCCTCATGGCGTCGGGAAGAACCGGTTACTCGATCAGGTACGGCTGCTCCGGCAGTTCGCGGATCCAGATGTTGCGGAACGCCATCGGATTGCCGTGATCCTGCAGACTGATCGGGCCTTCCTTGTGCGGCGTGTACCTGGCCTTGACCTTGTGCGAGGTCGTGCCCTCGATCTCGAGGTTGTTGTGCACGCAGACGCCGTTATGGAACACCGTGATCCGGGCCTTGCGCACGACGTTGCCCTTCTCGTCGAACAGCGGCCGCAGGAAGGCGATATCGTAGGTCTGCCACTCGCCGGGCCTGCGGGTCGCGTTGACCATGGGCGGATGCGAGCCGTAGATCGCGGCGGCCTGGCCGTCGGCATAGGTCCGGTTCGTCTGGTATTTGTCGTCCGTGTAGGAATCGAGGATCTGGACCTCGTAGCGGCCCATGAAGAACACGCCGCTGTTGCTGCGCTTCTGGTCCGTCACCTCCGGCGGGACCCCTTCCGGCGTCCGCCACTCGATATGCAACTGACAACTGCCGAACACCTTCTCCGTCCGGATGCCGCCCGCCTTCGGCGGAACGACCATGTACTCGTCATCGACGATCTTCCACGCCGCCGGGGCGCCCTTGTCGCTGCGCCATTGCGACAGATCCTTGCCATTGAACAGGACCAGCGCATCCGCCGGCGGCTGGCCGCACTGGGTCGCCGGCGTCACGACCGGCGGGTTCGGCCGGGCCTTGTCGTGAACCGAGTACTTCTCCTTCACCGCCGAACCGGCGATGCCCGCCAGCAAGACAACCAACACCAGCCCCCCGGCGAGTTTCGCCACCCTCGATTGGTACTTCATAACGTTCTCCTTCACCAGGACCTGAACCGATACCAGAACGCACGGCCCCCGGGCCACACCCCGGGACCGCTGAGCCATCATCATACTCCGCGCTGCCCTCCCGTCCATCCCTTTTCGCGGTCAGGGCAATCGCATGTTCGCCGATGAAGCTGTTTGGAATTCCGCCTTCAGGCGGGTCCAGACCGCGCAGCGGCTCAAGACCTTGTCCCCGTGGAAGGCAGGACGGTTCCGACCCCGTAAACGCGGAACTCCGAACGGCGGCGGACCAAGAGCCAAGCGTTCCTCGCAGATCATTCAGCGACAAGCTCGCCTACGTGCGATGGCCCTGTTTTCGCGATACGGCCCGCCCTTGATTCCTCTGGTCCGACGGCTACAATGCAGACGTAGTGCTCGATCTGTTCGGAGCCGTGGTGAACTCCTGGAAGGGACGCATGTTATGAAGTCGCCTCGAATGTGCCTCGCCGCAACGGCCGTCGTCATGATCGTTTGTAGTGTGCCCGTCAGAGCATATGGACAAACGCCTGACGGCGTCACTACCAACGTCACGCTCTGGGATACGGGCGCGCCGTTGGGGGAGACGATCGACCTGGCGGATCGTAAGGCCTGGAAGGTGGTGCCGCCCGATCTCTTGCAGCTCGAAGCCGATCCGCGGAAGGCCTCTTCCGATCCCGGCTATTACGGCCGGGAGTATGAGTTCCAGGGGGATGCCATCGTCGAGAACAGCTTCCTGACCGCCGTGGCGTGGTCGGCCCAAGGCAAAGTGGTCGTCCTTTCGGAGAATGCGAGATGCGAGATCGGGAGCGGGGTTGGGAGAGTCGGGCGCTGCACCGTCTTGCAGAACACGAGCGAGGGCGTGACGCTGGAAGTTCCGTTGGCCGGCGCCGACGGAGCCGCGAGAGAGGCCGGCGTGTTGACGTTCGACAAGACGCCCATCGTCGAAATCAGACCCGCGGGGCCGCAGACGAAAACGTTTCATCTCCTGAGCCCGATGGCGTACGCCGTAGCGCCCGATTTCATCGGCGACGACCTCGTCCTGGCGCCGGGCCAGTATCCTTCGGACAAGACGCTCACGGTCCCATGCGAGAACTTCTTTCTCGGCTTGCTCGCAGGCGAGAGCAGCGTGCTGGTCATGACCTGGCCGAAGGGAAAGCAGCAGGTGCGGCTCGGGCTGGAGGGGCAGGAGGGCCGGCGGTTTGAGTCGATCGATTTCGACAACAATGGACAAGGCATATATCTGGCCCTGCTGGATACCCCGGGGATCTGGCATCGCGAGCCGCTGGGCGTGGCCTATCTGGAGAAGGAAGTGGCCAGTTCGTGGAAGAAGCCCTTCCCCGCCCGGTGGGTCACGCCGTTGTGGGAGGGCGACGTGCGGACCACCTACACGTTCCGGGAGGCCCCGGGCGCGATCTGGCGCGGGGTCGCGGGCCATTACAACTACCCGATCTGGTTCCAGGGGGACCAGGCATTCTATCGCTTGAGCAAGAAGGTGCTGCCCAAGGGCGAGTCGATCGTCTATTTCCTGGAGGGGCAGGACACGCCCGCCTCCGTCTGGACGCCCGTGGACATTTTGAAGGCCACCCTGGGCCGCCAGAGCTGCGACAGCATTCTCGATGTGCCCGGCCGCAAATTGCGGACCCATCATCGGCGCGGCGCCGCCGGGATTCGCCGGGCCTGCACCTGCGGCGGCACCGACGCCATCGAGGCCGTCTTCAAAGCGGGTCAGGAGATCGAGAAGAAGGAATACATTCAGGAAGCCGTGGCCGACATGGTCTTCTTCGTCACCGAGCACATGAGGCGGCTCGACGAGTACCGGACCTTTGCCGACGAGATGCTCAAGTTCCTGCGCAGCGCGGCACGCTCTCAGCCGGACCTCAAGACGTACATCGAGGGCCTGATCGAGATCGTCCAGCGCATCGGCGACCAGTACGAGGTGCAGAAGGAGAACATCAAGACCCTCGAATACACCGAGGAGCTGTCGCGAAAGACCCTGGCCCTGCTCCAGAAGAAGGACCCGAAGAACCTGCCGACCTGCCTGGCCCTCGGCAAGGACTGGCGCAGCATGGGCGGCGCCCAGGACGGCGTCCTTGCGGAGTACCACGTCATCGTCCGCAAGCTCTTCCAGGAGGCCGGGTACGGGTGTGTCAATCAGCCGCAGGCGGTCGAGCTGGGCCGCGCGATCCGCAGCCGCTGTCGCCAGTGCCTGCGCAATCCCGACGGCTACGAGATCTGGCCGAACTACTAAGAGTCAACGACCCGGTAGAAAACCAGGAAAGAGATGAAGCCACAGAGGTCACAGAGCCCACAGAGAACAAGGAAGGTAAGAAGGCCAGAACAGAAGAAGGAAACAACGTCCTGCCTTCTGATTTCGGTGCCTTCCCCGTCTTTTCTCTCTGTACTACAATCTTGCAGAACGTTGTTTTTCGTGCTCGATTTTGATTCGAGCGTTCGTAACGTCTTGATCCACAGTACGTTACAACGCTTTTCTCTGGGACGAACTTTTTGGTTGCGGCCGATGGGCGAAGC